>NZ_CDSBKO010000022.1:0-81118 GCF_977115655.1 Aquimarina sp. | reverse complement strand
TAAAAAATAAATTCAATTTCTATACGCACTATTTCAAAGTTAAAATGGTATTAAAAGCTCCTTACCGCATCAAACAAAAAAGATTATCGCTTTATCAATATGATTATAATGATATTTGGATTCCTGTATTATCTAATTTATACAGTTTAACAAAATAAGTAAGCAATTTATTATTGTTATAAGGGCTAAATTAATATGAAATGGCATAAAAGATTTATAAAGGAAAAAGCTAATCCAGCACAAAACCAAATCCTCCGGAAAAAAGGCTTGCTTTAAGTCCTGAGTTTCTGCTGTATTGTCTAAATCTAAAATCAATACTCTTTAAACCCAGTTTCCAAATATGTAGTTTTGCGAAAATATCGGTATAACTAACTCCAAAACCGTATTGATTGGCTTCAAAATCTGATAAATCATAATCTGATGTATAAAATTGCTGGGTAGAAAGGTGTTGATTAAATGGCGCAAAATAATCTGCTGCTGTTTGCGTATAAAACCGATACGAAGGATATATGGTAAATTTATCTGTTATCTTGACAGGTATTTCTATGCTTGTTGTATGGGATTTTATACCCCAATCGTCTGTATAATACCTGTAAAATGTACGTACTGTAAGTATTTCATTAATATAATAATGCAACCTCCCTCCTGCTGCTATTTTAAATCTGGTATCCGGCAATCTTTCTATATCATCTGCATACGTAAATTCCTGAATAACAACATCTGCAACATCTGCAAATTGTACTCTTTGAAACGGGGTAGACAAAAGACCTTGTTGTTGTATGAAATCTAAAGAGATGGATCCTTGTAGTTTTTTAGATAAAATTTGTGAAAAACCAAACCCTGCCGAATAAGAGTTTCTTGATTTATCCTTAAAAGGAGTAAATGTTGGTTGGTCTCTTAGTTCTGACGGATAAATTGTTTTCCATGTATCCAAAAACACATTTGCTTTTACACTTAGTTCTGTGTTTTTTTCATTAAAAAGCCTTGTATAACTTCCTCCAAGTCCTAAAGAAAAATAGTCGTACTCGCTAGCTACTGCAAAATTAGCAGACCATATTTTATCCCGATCATCACTACTGTGGCTGTAGTTTCCTGATACAGTTACCAGGACATCGCTTTCAGATGCTCCCGAGGATGCTACAAACGGATTTGCCGGTGCATTACCATCAAAAGGATTTACATTACTTGAAGATGCCGATGAATACGCAGACACACCTGCATCTATACTTAACACATCATCATCATTTAAAGGAATCGAAACCACGATAGTAGGGGTAAGATCGGTTAGCTCTTCTGTACCAATACCTCCTGTAACTGCTGCATTATCTCCATCTTGTGTATAATAACTCATTAAAAAATCCACTTCTGTAGATTCTAATACTCTTTTTTTATAGATGACAGCATCGCTTTGTTGTTTTTCCTGAGCTTTTATAAAAAACACAGAAAATAACACGATTAATAATGGAAACTTTTTCAAAATATTTTTTTATCAAAATTCATATATATATATCAGATATCGGATCATGATTAGTTACAGCCACAACCGCCACCTGTTTTACCTCCGTTTGCTCCTGCCGCAGATTCCCTGTATGCCTGAAAATTAGACTCAAAACGATCGCACTTTTTTAAGGCAAGTTCCATATCCGGGTCATTGATTTGTACTTTTTCATATTCTTTTACTACAACGCATGATTGCAAAGAAAATAGTATTGCCGAAAATATTAATATTACTTTATTCATAAAACATCGTTTTTATAAAACTTTTTTTAATTATCTATTTTAATATGATCTGATGTATATATTTTTCCATTTTCGTCCACAATTATACATTCTATACCCGGCAATTGATTTATCCTGTTTAATCCCGTTTCTACCCCCATTACAAATATAGAAGTAGCTAAAGCATCTGCCAATTCTGCTTTTGGGGCAAAAACACTTACACTAACAATCCCTGTAGATGGGTGTCCTGTTCTTGGGTCAATAATATGAGAGTACCTTTTATTATTAAAAATAACATATTTTTCATAGTTCCCAGAAGTTACCACAGCCTTATTTACTACAGGAAGTAATGCAAATGCATTATTTTTGTTTAAGGGATTGGTAATAGCTACTTTCCAATCGCTTCCATCTGGTTGTTTACCCCAGGTATTCATATCTCCCGAAGCATTAATAATTCCTGCTATAACCCCATTGGTTATCAAAAGATCTTTGGCTTTATCTGCCGCATACCCTTTACCAATTGCCCCAAAACCTATTTTCATTCCTTTTAGCTTCAGAAACACTGTAGATTTATCTTTATCCAAAATAATATTAGGGTATCCTACTTTTGCTACGGATGCCTTAATTTCTTGATCTGAAGGCATTTTTATCATACTACCATCAAATTTCCATATTTTATCCATTGATGCATAGCTAATATCAAAAGCTCCATCTGTTAATTTGGATATTTGTATTGCCCTAAATATCAAATCAAAAAGCTCTTTATCGACTTTTACCGGGGCGATACCTGCATTATTATTGATTAAAGAGGTTTGAGAGTCTTTATTCCAGGAAGATATTAAGTTTTCTATACGCTGGATTTCTTTGACTGCTGTATTTATATATTGTTGAGCCCCTGTACTATCGTTTGCTACTACTGTAATATCAAAACGACTACCCATTAACTTTAGAGTTCGTTTATATATTTGTTGCGAGAAACTATAGTTTATGACCAATAAAAATGAAAATACAAAAAATGTTTTCAAAATATTACTTTATCATTTTATTCAGAATATCCAGATAGGAATTTGGGGATATATTTTTATATCCTGTTTCTCCCATTTTTTTTCCGTTTTTATCCAAAACAACGACTAAAGGAAAACCTCCGCTTTTGTTATACTTCTCTGCCAATTTTTTGTTCTGATTTTGTAAACTTTCTGGCAATTGATTTTTCTTTTTTCTCGGAAAATCAGCCTTAATGAGTACGTAATCATTTTTTACAGATTCTTTAAACTCTTCCGTTTCTAATATTTGTTTCTCTAATTTAATACAAGGCGCACACCAATCTGATCCTGCAAATACCAAAATTATATGTTTATCTTCGTCTTTGGCTATCTTTTGGGCTTCGTCAAAATCAAGACCCCATTCCTGAGCATTCATGTAGTTTGTACACCAAAATGCTAACATCAATATTAAAATAATCTTTTTCATCTGTTCTTCTTCTTTTTGAAGGCTGTGTAAACACCTCTTATAACTTAAATCTTATTTCCAGTTATATAGCACACTCTATTTTGCACAAGTATAAATATATCTTATATCTCTTATCTTATTTGTTAATGAGTACACAAAATTTATAAAGAATTACAATATCTAATAAATCTAAATAATAATTACTCAATTGTTATCTACAAAGGGTTAATCAAAATATTGTTCCTTAATTAAGCTTATCAAATCTAATTTCTTTTTTTATCAAATACTCTTTTTAAGGTTATCGCCAGTTTAAATGCAGAACTCCTAAAAGCATTTTGAATAAGCTTTAAATAAGGCCATTCACTATCATTATCAAAATCTTTATTATAGCCATGTGATTCCTTTACATCAATGATCTCAACAATTCTTTTTGTTGCATTATCTATCAACTCTAACCTTAGTTTAATTTTAGAAGGCGAACGAGCTATACCAATATCATATCCTGAGTATATCCAAAGGACATTTACTTTCATAGTATAGTTTGTTTCAGAATTTATTACAAATTTTGGAGCTATATATTTTGATAAGTTCTCATTTAAAATGGAGACATATATTTCTTTCCAAGTTTTATTTTTAGAATGTTCATAAGCCATAAACCACTCTTCATAATTATTTTTTCTAGCAGAAATTTTTTCTTTTTGTTTTTTAAGGTATTCTTCCTCACTAATAAAATTTCCGCCCCTAATAAGATCGCTATAATCGAATATAACATTTAACGTTTTTTCTTCTTTTAAAAAAGAAAGCTTTTTTTTATCAATTTTGATGTGCTGACCTACAATTGTTATAGGGAACGTAAATAAGATTACAGCTAATCTTATAGTAAATAATTTCATTCTATTGTTTTTTATGAATCCACAAATCTAAAAAAAGAAAATTGTTGTACTCCTTTTATTTTTAGAGGGCAAATATAAATACCCTTTTTGTGTATTAAGTCCTATTTCCTGTTTATTACAACATACTCTATTTTACTCAAGTATAAATATATCTCTTATCCTAGATTTGTTAATTAGTGCACAAAATTTATAAAGAATTACAACATCTAAATAATAATTATAGCCCAAAAACATTAATATCAAAGCTTTACACTAGATATACACAAACAAAGAATAGCTGTTTAAAAAAACAGCTATTCTTTGTTTACATTAAAAAAACAGATTGTGGTAGTTATAACTTAGGACATCTTTTACAGTTAGATTTTCCTTTCTTTTTATATTTTTTACAGCACTTTTTCTTTTTCCCACCGCATGCAATTTCACAATCAAGAGCTGAACAAGGAGAATATAAGGATGGAATATCTGTATTTTGCACTTTTATTAATTTTTATTAAATCTAAATAAAGAACAAAAATAATAAAAATATTTACAGTAAAAGAATCTTTTTTTAATCTTTGATAGCTTATCAACAATTATTTTGCCTGCCCTGCTGTTTGAAAAGTATTTATGTCCCGATCAAACAAATAGTGACCAGATTTATCATCTCCAATAATTCGTAATTTATCCAGTAATGTACGTGCTATTGCTTCTTCTTCTAACTGTTCTGAAACATACCATTGCATAAAGTTATGTACATTATAATCCTGACGCTGCAAACACTCGTATATAATATTGTTAATCTTTGAAGTTACAAATTCTTCACTTCTTAAAAATGTTTCAAAAAGCTCGGTCAAAGATTCGAAGTCATCTCTTGGTTTATCAATTTCCGGAATAATGGCAACACCACTTCTTTCATTAATAAACTTAACTAATTTAATCATGTGCACCCGTTCCTCTTCAGACTGTGTGTAAAAAAAGTTTGCCACCCCATTATATCCTCTGGTATCTGCCCAACTTGCCATAGAAAGGTATTGAACTGAAGCTTTTGCTTCGTATCTTATCTGATCATTTAATAATTTTTCTATTTCTTGTATCATTTTTTTGATATTATCTTTTTTTAAACTAAAATCTAAAATACAATAATTTATTACGTTTTAGAAAGCAGATACCGCCAATTGTTTAATTTAAACTAAGACTACTTTATAATAATTGGTAAAATTCCTCAAAAATTTATACAGGTGTTTTTATATCCAGTAGTAAAACTGACTCTAATACCAAACAAAGCTCTAAAATCATACTCATACAGTTCTTAAATAAAACTACTATAATGAAGATAATAAAGTTATTTTGGGTTCATCAAAAAAAATCTTTTAATACCTTTTGTCCCAAATTCATAAAAGGGCTGGTAGTTAAAAACACATATCAAATTGACTTTAAAAGATTTACTTATAAGGGTTTTTAGTTCCCTCCCTTTTGGGAAGGGCTGAGAATGGAATGTACTGAGTTTTGATAAAGTTAATCAACCTTATTATAAACCAGAGCCTTTCTTTTTAAATAATTGAAATAACACTAACAAAGAACCAAAAGTAAAACTGGCTGTCATTAATACCCCGGATAACATTACCACATATTTCATCCAACTAACTTGCAACCATAAAAAATAAATCCCCCCAAAGGTCAAAAGAACGGATAAAAAAGGCTCTATCATTAAAAAAAATTTTATTTTTTTATTTATAGAGGTTATGGATAATAAGCTACCCAGCAAAAAAAAGATGAAGGACATAGATAAAATATGGGTATGGATAATGGTAAGCATTTCTCTTTTTCCTTTTTTAAATTTCATTACTTCGGCATTTTCATCTTCTTCGTTACCCAAATAATTTTCTTCAATACCATCTGGCCTGGTTGTAGAGGTTTCTCCTACAAATAGCAATCCTGTATAGTACCCTACGCTTAGAACTACGACAAAAGCTGCTATAAAAACCTTTATTTCTTTTGGAAAAGTATGTATTAAACCGTGTAATTGCATTAGATAGATTTATTTGAACGCAATATTTTTATACTTTTTAATAGGTTATCTATTGCATTGGTCATAGATCGAACAGAAATCGTAGCCCCAGAAATAGCATCGATATCCCCAGGAAAACGAACTTCATCTTGCATAGATTTCCCAATAAACTGCTTTAACCATCTTTTACTTCCTATTTCTCCTCCATATTCTTCTCGATAGATTAAAACTTTTGATTTTACGATTACAAAATCAGGATCAAAAATCACCAAATAATCAAAAGTTGCAGTCTTACTTGGGGCATTACCAATGTATGCATACCCTAAAATCCCATTTGGGCTACTAATTTTTAAAAGATTATCTTTTAAAAATTCTGATTTTACAGTATTATTATCTGTTTCAGAAATTTTTATAACTGCCGTAGAAAATTCTTCTGTTTCAAAATGAGCTGTAATTTCTTTAGCTATTTTTTTCTCAATTTTCTTAGAGTGATCTGTAAATGAGGTTAAAGTAAAAGCTACTACTATTAAAACAGTAATATATGTATTAATTTTCATATTGCAAAAGTATTTAAAAACTCACTATCTATAAAACAAAAAACGAACCAAATTTATAAAGCAATAAAACCTCACAGGCTTTGACAAGCCTATGAGGTAAACACTTTTCAATTATTAAATATTAGAACCAAACTCCTATACCGAAGTTTAATCTATCTTTTACACTGTCTCCAGACAGAGCATTATCTCTAAATTGGTAATCTCCTTTTAACACTACTCCCGGAGCTATATGATAACTTAAACCAGTAGTTATATCGGTTCTGTTATACGCATCATTTCGTTCTAAACCTCCTTCTGTATCTGCATGAGTATCATATTGCTCATAACGTGCAAATGCAAATAGTTTTTGTTTATTTTCTACTGGCAATAAATTAAATGCTCCTTCTGCATACCACCCCATTAGTGCGCTACCTAAGTTTTGATCTGTTAATGCATTATACTCTTTGGTATCTGAAAGGGAAGCATAGATAAATTGTCCTCTTGCAGTAAATCTTTCGTAAGCATATCTGGCATCAAAACCAACCATAGAAATACCAACATTTGCCCCATCCAATTCTTCTACATCGTCTTGAGCTTGTGTTTTACCAAAGTATCCGGATAATCCTAAACGAAGACCTGGTAATCCGTAATAATCTAATTTTGCAGAAAACGTAGGGCTATCTACTGTGGATTGTATTGCTTTTTGACGACCACCGCGTAATCCATTGGCACCTCCCAAAAATCCTTTTATACCATTTTCTCCATCAGACTGTGTAGACTTAAATCCGTTAAAAACATACGCTTGATATCCTAATGAAATATCATTAAATTTACCGTTAACACCAATACCTATCTCTCTCCAGGTTGTTGGTATTATAGAGTTATCTACAGCAGGGCGCTCTGTACCATTAAAAGTCGTTGGTTCATGAAATTCGTTGATAATCCCCATGGGAACCAACATTAATCCTCCTCTAAGATTAATATTATTACCTACATTATAGTTCACAAATGCTTGTTCTATAAAAACCTCTTCTACATGCTCAAATTCAACCTCAGTCACAAACTGTACCTGGTCATTAAACTTATATCCAAAAAGCAAAACCAAACGTTGTACATCCAACTCTCCGTTATCTCCTTCTGGTTGATTATAAAGAACTTCGCCATAAGCTCCAACAGTTACTGCTTTTCCATAATTTCCAGAAAGAATACGTTGTGCGGCATTAATTTGTTTTTGAGGATCTAACTGAATAGAATCTTGCATAGTTTGTGAAAAACCAACAAAACTAATAGCCAAAAACAATAGGGATAATTTATTTTTCATTTTTATTTAGACTTATTATAAATAATTATTCAATTTTTGAATGCAAATATATTCATCAAATTGAATATGGCAAAAATTATTTGTAATAAATCTAAATTAATGTTATTTTAAAAGCAAAAGAGCTTATTAAAGCATTAATTATCAACACCAAAACCTTAATGGTATACTGAAAATATTTTGGTTGCTTCATTATGTGAGGACTCAAAACTAAGTGTTCTTATATCTGTATCTGCATTTACCGAAGTGAAATACGATATCATTCGCTCTGTTGGCATATTTCCGGTTAATTCATCTTTTGCCATCGGGCAGCCTCCAAATCCTTGAATTGCTCCATCAAACCTCCTGCAGCCTGCTTTATATGCAGAATCTACTTTTTCAAACCATGTAGTTGGTGTAGTATGTAAATGTGCTCCAAATTCTATTTCAGAATACGAGGATATCAAATTAGAGAATAGATAACTTATAATTTCTGGTGTTGAAGTACCTACAGTATCTGAAAGAGAAAGAATCTTCACTCCCATTTTACTAAGCTTTTCTGTCCACTCGCCTACTATTTCTACATCCCAAGGATCTCCATAAGGGTTACCAAACCCCATAGAAAGATAAGCTACTACTTCTTTATTTGCTGCATCTGCAATATTCAATATTTCTTGTAAACTTGCTACAGATTCTGCAATGGTTTTATGTGTGTTCCGCATCTGAAAGTTTTCAGAAATTGAAAAAGGATATCCCAGATAATCGATTGCATCATATTGTACTGCATCTCTTGCTCCTCTTACATTAGCTATAATAGCCAACAACTTACTTTTTGTATTTGAAAGATCTAATTGCGACAAAACCTCTGCCGTATCTATCATTTGAGGTATTGCTTTTGGAGATACAAAACTACCAAAATCTATAGTATCAAAACCACAACGTAGCAGTGATTGAATATATTGAACTTTTTTCTGTGTAGGAATAAATTCTTTTATGCCCTGCATAGCATCTCGGGGACATTCAATAATTTTTACGTTTTCAGCCATTTTAGAATTCTAAACTAAGAAATATTCAATTGTGTGTATAAAAATATAACTATTTTTCAGAAAAAAGCACAAAAACTCCAATTCCGATAAAGACAATAATCTGAAGCCATTTTAAAACAACTCCTACCTTTGAATTCTTTTTTAAATAGTCTGAAATAGATCCTGAAAGAATTGCTATTGATCCAAATATTATAAACGAAACTATAATAAAAAGAAACCCAAGTATATAAAATTGCAATACATTACTTATAGTATTGCTAAACAAAAATCCCGGGAAAAATGCCAGAAAAAATATAGATACTTTAGGGTTTAAAACATTCATAACAAACCCTTGTTTAAATAATTGCCCGAAACTTTTTTTTGGCAAATTGTCTTCAGACAAATTTACCGAAGCTTCACTTTTAAATACCTTATAAGCAAGAAAAAACAGATATAGCGCTCCAAACAGTTTTATAACAAAAAACAACAATTCGCTTTGCTTTATTATAGCAGACATCCCAAAAGCTACTAGTGTAGTATGAACCAAACACCCTGTCATTAAGCCTGCTACTACGGCTAATCCATATTTTTTACCATTAACAACACTTTGCATTAACACAAAAATATTATCGGGACCAGGAGTTATAGCTAAAACAGAAATAGCAATAACAAACGTATAAAGAATTTCGTAGTTCATACCTCTTAAACCTTCAAGTCTTTTGTAAATCTTGAAGGTTTGTGTTACAAAGTAGTGCTTTATTAATATCCTTGATTAATTTAGGCCCTTCATAAATAAACCCTGTATATATCTGTACCAGACTTGCTCCTGCATTTAATTTTTCTAAGGCATCTTTTGCACTATGTATTCCTCCTACTCCAATAATAGGAAAAGCATTTTCGCTCTTTTTGGATAGATACCGAATAACTTCTGTACTTTTATCTTTTATCGGTTGTCCGCTAAGCCCACCATTACCGATAGCATCTAATTTATCTTTTGGCATACGCAAACCATCTCTGGAAACAGAAGTATTGCTTGCAATAACTCCATCTAAATTTGTTTCTGCAACTAATTCTATTATTTCATCCAATTGATTTTGATTCAAATCCGGAGCTATTTTTAAAACAACAGGTTTTTGTTTTTGAAATGTTTTGTTTGCTTTTTGCACAGTAAGTATTAATTCGTTTAAATACTCTTTATCATTTAATTTTGCATGGCTTGCTACGTTTGGACAACTTACATTTAAAACAAAATAATCAACATACGGGTGTAACGCATTAAAACACTCTAAATAATCTCTGGTATAATTTTCTGGAGAAGTATCTGTATTCTTACCTATATTCCCCCCTATTAACACATTTTTATTCTTCTTTAATCGCTTAACTGCATCTTTAACACCTTCATTATTAAATCCCATTCTGTTAATTATTGCAGAATCTGACTTAAGTCTAAATAATCTCTTTTTAGGATTCCCTATTTGTGCCTTTGGTGTTAATGTTCCTATTTCTATAAAACCAAATCCAAAATTATAGAGTTCCTTAAATAATTTTGCATCTTTATCAAATCCCGCAGCTAATCCTACCGGATTTTTAAATTTCAACCCAAAGACTTCTCTTTCTAAACCAAGATCTTCAATTTGATATAAACTTCTAAAAATGGATGGAACTAAGGGGATTTTTGAAAAAAAACGAATCATTTTAAAGGTAAAATGATGTACGCTCTCTGGATCAAATAAGAATAATAAAGGCCTTACTAAAAGTTTATACATTAAATAGGTATTTGATTATGCAAAAATAAGGTATACAAGGTTCTAATAAAAGTGTATTTTTGAATTCTTCAGATATATAAAATATTTCAGTATCATGATTTCAAAAAAACATATCACAAATAGATTTATTAGTTACGTTACTATCGACACAGAAAGTGATCCGGAAAGCACTACAACCCCCAGTACAAAAAAACAATGGGATCTTGCTAATAAACTAGCGCAAGAATTAACAGATATAGGCTTAGAAGATGTAAGTATAGATGAGCATGCATATATTATGGCTACACTGCCATCTAATGTAGATCATATAGTACCTACTATAGGTTTTATATCTCATTTTGACACTAGTCCGGATTTTACAGGTGCAAATGTAAAACCTCAGATTATAGAAAATTATGATGGTAAAGACATTGTATTAAATGCTTCTCAAAACATTATACTATCACCCGATTATTTTGAGGATTTAAAACAATATAAAGGACAAACCCTTATCACCACAGACGGGACCACATTACTTGGTGCAGATGATAAAGCAGGAATTACTGAGATAGTAACCGCTATGGAATATCTGGTACAGCACCCGGAGATTAAACATGGCAAGATTCGTATTGGATTTACCCCAGACGAAGAAATCGGTCGTGGGGCTCATAAATTTGATGTCAAAAAATTTGGTGCAGACTGGGCATATACTATGGATGGCAGCCAAATTGGGGAGCTGGAATATGAAAACTTTAATGCTGCAGGAGCTGTTGTAACTATAAAGGGTAAAATTGTACACCCAGGCTATGCCAAAGGAAAAATGATTAATAGTATGTACATCGCACAAGACTTTATCAACTCTTTACCCAGAATGGAAACACCTGAACATACTAGTGGCAGAGAAGGTTTTTTTCATCTACACAATATAAAAGGGAATGTAGAAGAAACCCAACTACACTATATTATCAGGGACCATGACAAAAAGCATTTTGAAGCACGAAAGGAAGTAATGAATAAATTAGGCGCAGAAATCAATGTTCAACATGGAAAAGAAGTTGTACAAATAGAGATTAAAGATCAATATTATAATATGCGAGAAAAGGTAGAACCAGTAATGCATATTGTGGATATTGCTGAAGAAGCTATGAAATCCCTTGGTATTACCCCTATTATAAAACCAATTCGTGGCGGAACAGATGGTTCTCAATTAAGCTTTATGGGACTGCCATGTCCTAATATTTTTGCTGGCGGTCATAATTTTCATGGCAGATATGAGTATGTTCCTGTAGAAAGCATAATTAAAGCTACAGAAGTAATCGTTAAGATTGCCGAGTTAACGGCCAACAAAAAATAGAGTGTAAAAAAGCGCTATAAAACCGATTTTGTTTTATAGCGCTTTTAAAAGTAGGCTAGTTATTACTTCTTTTCTGTCGCAGGAGGTTGGTTAAGTTTTTGACTCATCTCCAATGAAATTGCAGATTTATCATACGTTAACTTTCCTGATCCTGTTTCGATAATAACAGCATTATTTTTTTCGCTGAAATCGAAAACTTTTCCATGGAGACCACTTTTTGTTACTACTTTATCTCCTTTTTTAAGCTCTTCAGCAAATTTTTTCTCCTTTTTTGCTTTTTGCATTTGTGGCCGTATCATAAAAAAATACATTACCACAAATATTAATACAAAAGGTAGAAACTGTTGAATTTGATCCATAAAATTATTCGCTTACTGGTGTTCCACTTACTGGTTGAGCTTTTGGAGTTACCATAGCTTTAATTTTAAGAATTTCTTGCCCGGCTTCAGTATTTGCAGTTATAGTAACTTGCTTAGTTTGCTGATTTGGTTTTCCGTTAGAGTTAAATTTCACTAACATCTCTCCTGTTGCACCCGGAGCTATTGGTTCTTTTGGCCATTCTGGCACAGTACATCCACAACTACCTTTTGCGCTTACAATTACTAATGGAGCTTTACCTGTATTAGTAAAAGCAAATTTATGCTCTACCACATCTCCTTCGTTAATAGTCCCAAAATCGTGTTCTACTTCTGTAAAAGTCATAACAGGATAATCTGCATTCTTTGCATCACGATCTGCTGCTATTTCTACATTTTCTTCTTTAACTTTTTCTGCTGCTTTATCTTTGCAAGACACAAATGTCATAGCAAAAACTCCAGCCAAAATTAAGATTCCTTTTTTCATTACTTGAGTTTTTAATTATTGTTGAGGGTTAAAAATACTATTTTTTCTTATATTACATAAGTCCGCGGCCTACTTTGTTTAATTTGCCGCTTTCTTTATACTCTTTAGAAATTTTATCTAAAATTCCGTTGATAAAAATACTACTTTTAGGAGTACTATATTCTTTTGCAATTTCTAAATATTCGTTAATTGTTACTTTTACCGGTATCGAAGGAAACTTTACGAACTCACAAATAGCCATTTTTATAATAGCTTTATCCAGTTCTGCTATACGATCCTGATCCCAATTTGGGGTTCTGCCATCTATTTCTTTTGTAAACTCTGCTCCATTAAGTGTTGTTTTCTTAAAAATATCTACCGCAAATTTTTTATCTTCTATATCCTTGTACAATTTTGGCAAGGACATATTTTCGGTATGAGATTCTTTTAATTTACGAAACATTTTAATGATCGAAGTATTTACCAATGGCAAATCATCCACCCATGTTAATTTTTTATCTTCAATATATTCATATAATTTATCGTTAGGGGCAATAATTTCTTTAAAGATTTCTACTATAAAATCTTTATCTTCCCTAAACGTGCTAAGCTTGGTGCTCATATAAGATTTATACTGTTCGCTTTCTTTAATTTCTTTCCATAATATTGCTACGTACTCCCCGTCTAGCTCCCAACAATTAAGCCTTTTTTTCTCCATCTCCTCTTTTAAGAGAATATTTTTTTCTAACAACAACAACACTTGATTGTTCACAAATTTGGTGTTAGGGTTTTTTTCTTCGGAAGTTGGTAAATATTTCTTTTTGCTGATAGCCAAAAGATCGGCTGCATGTTTTCTAATTTCTACCAGAAGCTGAAGATTTATAAGAAATAATTCATACATCTGATCAATACTGAAAAGAAGAAACTTCTCTTCTTTTACAAGGTTGTCACTTTGCGTCTGCTCTATTGAATAAAGAGACTGCATTACTTTTACTCTAATATGTCTTCTGGTTAACATAGAAAATTACAAAGAACTTTATATTTAAAATAGGGACAAAAGCCACTATTGACTTTTGTCCCGCAAAAATACTATTATTTTTAATCTACCTATCTTAAAATTCTTTTTTTTACAGCTAATTGCTCTTAAAAAACATAAAGCAACAATACTGTACAGAAAAACAGGGATCATTATTTGATATAAAAAGAAAATCTTAAGCTCTTTTAATATCTATTATTTGTTTTCTTTTTTTCGAGTCGCAATCCTATCTTCGGCTATAGCATTTGCAGCTTTGTTTGTAGTAATATTAGCTTCCTTTGCTCTGTTTAATATATCCAAAGTTGTATCAAATATATTTTCAGTTTTAGCCATAATTTGATCTCTGCCATACCCTTCTATTTCTGCATATACATTTATAATCCCTCCTGCATTAATCAAAAAGTCAGGTGCATATACTATTCCCCTTTCTTGTAGTATTAAGCCATGAACATTTTCATTAGCTAATTGATTATTTGCAGCTCCTGCTATTATTTTTACGTTCAATTTATTAACAGTATCATCATTAATAGTTGCTCCTAATGCACAAGGGGCATAAATATCTGCTGTTTCTTCATACAAATTATTACCTCTGTAAATATCTACACCATATTTTTTGCTTACTTCTTCTAATCTTTCTTCATTGATATCGCTAATTATAACCTTGGCTCCTTCTTCTGAAACTAAACGCACCAATTCTTCTCCTACATGGCCTATACCCTGAACTATAATTCGCTTTCCATTTAGTGTTTCATCCCCGTATGTAAACTTTGTAGCTGCTTTCATCCCCATATACACTCCGTATGCAGTAACTGGCGAAGGGTTTCCTGCTCCTCCTTTGGATTCTGATATCCCTGTTACATAAGGAGTAACCTCTCTTACTGTATCCATATCAGATGTTTCCATCCCTACATCTTCTGCTGTATAATACTTACCTCCCAGTGTGTCCACAAACTTTCCAAAACGCCTCATTAGCTCCGGGGTTTTCAACTTTTTGGGATCTCCAATGATAACTGCTTTTCCTCCTCCAAGATTTAAGCCTGTAATAGCAGCTTTATAAGTCATTCCTCTTGACAATCTTAACACATCGTTAAGAGCATCCCATTCTGTAGCATAATCATACATTCTTGTACCTCCCAAAGCTGGTCCTAAAATTGTGTTGTGCACACCAATTATTGCTTTCAATCCTGTATCTTTGTCCTGACAAAAAACAACTTGTTCGTGATTATCAAACGATAGTTGACCAAACACTGGGGCTTCTTTTTTTAGTTGATTTGCAGTAATTACTTCAGTTATCATGTTATAAAAATTTTACAATGAAATTATATTATATTCAAAATCAGGACGCTAAAATAGCATATTTTTATCAATTTCAAATTTAAAAGTATTAAATCATACGAATACATTAATCAATTCGTTTCCAAATATCATTTTTTATGCCTGCATTGCAACATTTAAACAAGTATTTTCTTAAATATAAATACAGATTAATTATAGGTTTGCTCATTACTATTATTGCAAGAGTTTTTGCCACAATGGTTCCTACATTAGTCGGCGATTCTGTAGATGTG
Organism: Aquimarina sp.; assembly: GCF_977115655.1. Classification (NCBI taxonomy): domain Bacteria; kingdom Pseudomonadati; phylum Bacteroidota; class Flavobacteriia; order Flavobacteriales; family Flavobacteriaceae; genus Aquimarina; species Aquimarina sp. The sequence goes on along the minus strand of NZ_CDSBKO010000022.1, from coordinate 65,687 downwards.
GTAGAACAATATATCAATAAAGAAATTACGGATATTGCTCAAGTAAAAACAGGTCTCATTATTAATATTTCATTAATCATTGGTGCTTTGGTTGTTTCGGCATTATTCACCTTTTTAATGCGCCAAACTTTTATTGTAGTTTCCAGATTTATTGAGTTTGATTTAAAAAATGAAATATTTGAGCATTATGAAAAGTTATCCCTGAATTTTTACAAAAAAAACAGAACAGGAGATTTAATGAATCGTATTAGCGAAGATGTTTCTAAAGTTAGAATGTATATTGGCCCCGCAATTATGTATAGTGTAAATACCATTACTCTGTTTATTGTAGTAATAGGCTATATGGTTAGCATAGCTCCCGAACTAACTCTGTACACCTTGGCTCCTTTGCCAATATTATCTGTATCTATATACAAATTAAGCGTTGCTATTCACAAACGCAGCACCGTTGTTCAAGAATTTCTGTCAAAATTGACCACATTTACGCAAGAATCTTTTAGTGGCATTACAGTTATAAAAGCTTATAGTATTGAACCTCAAACGCAAGAAAATTTCACCAAATTATCCAATGACGGCAAACAAAAAAATTTGGATTTAGCCAAAGTACAAGCTTTGTTTTTTCCTCTTATGGTTTTACTTATTGGATTTAGCAACATAATGGTTATATATATTGGCGGAAAACAATTTATTGATGGTACCATACAAGATTTAGGCATCATTGTAGAATTTATCATATTTGTAAACATGTTAACCTGGCCTGTTGCAACTGTAGGATGGGTTAGCTCAATTATACAACAAGCAGAAGCATCCCAAGTAAGAATCAACGAGTTTCTTAGTCAAAAGCCTGAAATCACTAATACTGTAACCCAAAAAACACCTGTAAAAGGGGATATATCTTTTGATAATGTTTCTTTTACTTATGACGACACTAATATCACAGCTTTGAGAAATATAAGTTTTGATATTAAAAATGGAGAAACTATAGGTATTATTGGAAAAACCGGCTCTGGCAAATCTACCATACTGGATTTGACAGGAAGGCTTTATGATGTATCATCCGGAGAAATACGTATTGACGGGACACCAATAAAAAATCTTAACTTAAACGATTTAAGAAATAGTATTGGTTATGTTCCTCAGGATGCTTTTTTGTTTAGTGACACTATAGAAAACAACATAAAATTTGGCAAAGAAAATGCTACAGAAAAGGAGATCCATCAAGCAGCAAAAAATGCAGTAGTACATAATAACATAATAAATTTTAACAAAGGATACAAAACTGTTTTGGGAGAACGCGGAATTACTCTTTCGGGAGGTCAAAAACAACGGGTTTCTATTGCCCGAGCTATAATCAAAAACCCGTCTATACTTCTTTTTGATGATTGCTTATCTGCGGTAGATACCGAAACAGAAGAAGAAATACTTAATAATCTTCATAAGATTTCTAAAAATAAGACGACTTTTATAGTAACTCACAGGGTATCTACAGCCAAAAATGCAAATAAAATTATCGTACTAGAAGACGGTAAAATGATACAGCAAGGTACTCATAATCAACTAATAAGCATCAATGGTTACTATAAAGAACTTTATTTAAAACAACTTAGCGAAAAAGAAATATAAGTTTTTTTTGTGCGATTAACATTTTTTTTGGATTTTTGAAACCATCATAACAATATTAATTAATTAATAAATACAGATTATGAGTGATAATGAAATGATGGATAAAGAAGAAATTTTCTCAAAAGTTTTACGAGCAGGAAGAAGAACTTATTTCTTTGACGTAAGAGCTACAAAAGCAGGAGATTACTATTTAACAGTAACAGAAAGTAAAAAATTCACCAATGATGATGGATCTTTTCACTATAAGAAACACAAAATCTATCTGTATAAAGAAGATTTTGCCGGGTTTACAGAAATCTTAAATGAAATGACTGATTTTATTGTTGACGAAAAAGGAGAAGAAGTAATCAGCGAAAGGCATCAAAAAGATTTTCAAAAATCATACGAAAAAGATGAGATGGAAGATGATAACACCGAAGAAGTTATCGCCTCTACAGAAAGTTTTACAGATGTAAATTTTGATGATATCTAGACAAACAACAAAACTTAAGTTAAAGTTATGTAAACCGCCTCAATATCTGAGGCGGTTTTTTTTATATTCACATCTAAAAAATAACCTGAATGAAACCTATAAAAGAAATGAAATAGTTGTCCTGTTTTAGAAAATATAATACAAGCCCTCTTTTTACAAAGGTATTTTTGCTTATATACAATCTCACTATTTTCTAAAACAAACCTAAATAGTCAAAAAACATTTCCTGGTATCCTCTATAGATTATCTTTTAATAATAACAAGCATAAATTTTTTGAATATATGAAATATATTTTTACTCTTCTTTTTGTATCCTTAAGTACCGTTTCTTTTTCTCAAGACAGCTTATCTTTAGAATATTATCTCCCAAAAAACACTACCTATAACCCTCAAATCCCAACGCCTCAAAGTATATTAGGATATATTCCCGGAAAATGGCATGTTACACACGACAAATTAGTAAGCTACATGCAAGCTCTTGCTGCAGCTTCTCCCAGAATTACCATTGAAGACAGAGGAAAAACTTTTGAAGACAGACCTTTATTACTACTTACTATTACCTCTGAAAAAAACCATAACATCCTGAAGGATATACAAAAAAAACATGTAGAACTTACCAAAAGCGGCTCCAATCAAATAAGCACAGATGGCTTACCTGCAATTATATATCAAGGGTTTTCTATTCATGGCAATGAGCCCAGCGGATCAAATGCTTCGCTTATCGCAGCCTATTATCTGGCAGCTGCACAAGGGCAAGAAATAGAGAATCTTTTAAATGATGTTGTTATTTTATTGGATCCTTCTCTTAATCCCGACGGTTTACAACGTTTTGCATATTGGGCAAATACTAACAAAAGTAAAAACATGAGTACAGATCCGCAAGATCGAGAATATAGCGAGATATGGCCAGGAGGAAGAACAAACCATTATTGGTTTGACATGAATCGAGATTGGCTACCTGTACAATTACCAGAATCACAAGCCCGTATTGCTACTTTTCATAAGTGGTATCCTAACATCCTTACAGATCATCATGAAATGGGATCTAATAGCACTTTCTTTTTTCAGCCCGGAATACAATCCAGAACACACCCCCTAACTCCTAAATTAAATCAGGAATTAACAAAAAAAATAGCAAATTACCATACCAAAGCATTAGATAACATTGGCTCCTTATACTATACCGAAGAAAATTTTGATGACTTTTATTATGGCAAAGGATCTACTTTTCCCGACATAAATGGAGGAATTGGTATTTTATTTGAACAAGGCAGCTCCCGTGGGCATGCCCAACAAACAGATAATGGAGTATTAACTTTTCCTTTTACTATAAAAAATCAATTTACCGCAGCTCTCTCTACACTCGAAGCTGCAAAATCCATGCGCAAAGAATTATTAGAATACAAACGCGATTTTTATAACAATGCAAGAAAGGAAGATGCAAAAGATGCTTATATTTTTGGAAATGAAAAAGATGGAGCTTCTTCGTTCCATCTGGCAGAAATACTCAAAAAGCATCAGGTACAATTGTATGAAGTTAAACAAGATGTAATAATTCAAAATACGTATTTCAAAAAAGGGCACAGCTATATGGTTCCTAAAAACCAAAGACAAAAGAGACTGCTTAAAGCTATATTTGAAAAAAGAACCTCATTTCAGGACAGCTTATTTTATGATATTTCTGCATGGACTTTTCCTTTGGCTTTTAATTTGGATTATACAGACAATGCATCTTATGCTCATATTGGCGATGAAATATTAGATCTTGCACATAGAAAAATAGCTCCTGTAACTAAAAGTGATTATGCATATCTATTAGAATGGCATGAATATTATACTCCCAGAGCATTATACCAAATTCTTAGTAAAGGAATACGCGCAAAAGTTGGCACCAAACCTTTTTCCTTAGAAAACAAAGATTATGATTATGGAACTATTTTAATACCTGTACAAAACCAAAAATTAGACAAAGACGAGTTACATGCTTTTTTACAAAAAACAGGACTAGATAATCATATAGATATCGCCAATGTTTCTACCGGGCTTACCAAGGGTATCGATTTAGGCAGTGATAAATTCAGACCTTTATCCATCCCAAAAATTGGCCTGTTTACAGGCAATGGTATTACATCTTATGACTCCGGAGAAATTTGGCATCTAATGGATCAACGTTATGATATTCCTATCACCAAACTAACTACCGATAATTTAACACGAACTGAATTATCTGTATACACTCATATTATACTACCAAACAGTTGGAAAGAAAGTATCAACAATCAAAATGTAGAAAAATTAAAAAAATGGGTTCTTAACGGAGGTACTTTAATTGGCTATAGAAATACCGCTAAGTTTTTTAAAGACAAAGATTTTATGAAAATTGAATTTGCCACTCCAGAGAATGACGCAAAAAATATTTCTTTTGAGCAAAAACAAGATTTTTTTGGAGCACAGGTAATTGGCGGAGCAATTTTTGAAGCCAAAACAGATCGATCCCACCCTATCAATTTTGGCTATAAAAAGGACAAAATTGCCTTGTTTAGAAACACAACCCTATTCATTAAACCAGATAAACAAAGCTACAACAATCCTATACAGTACACCAAAAACCCTTTGCTTAGCGGGTATATAAGTAAAAAAAATCTGGATTCATTACCCGGTACTGTTCCTTTTAAATGTAATCAACTTGGAAAAGGAAAAGTTATTTTATTTACAGATAACACTAATTTTAGGGGCTTCTGGTATGGTACCAATAAATTATTAATGAATGCTATTTTCTTTAGTGACGAAATGTAATCAGAGTGTGTTTTTTTATATTGAAGCATAAAATTGTAATTTGCAGACTTATTAAAAATAAAAAAATATGGCTCGTACCCCTTCAAATATGTTGCCTCTGGGCACTATTGCTCCAGACTTCTCGCTTACAGATACAGTTACTAATGATATAGTTAGTTTAAATACTATTAAAGGTGAAAAGGGGACAGTTATCATGTTTATATGTAATCATTGCCCGTTTGTTATTCATGTTAATGAAGAAATTGTCCGCATAGCAAATGATTATCGTGTTCAAGGGTTTGGTTTTGTAGCTATAAGCAGTAATGATATTGACAAATACCCCCAAGATGCTCCTAAAGAAATGTGGAAAACAGCACAAAAAAATAAATATACTTTTCCTTATCTTTTTGATGAAAATCAGGATATTGCCAAAGCGTATGATGCAGCATGTACTCCTGATTTTTATTTATTTGATACAGAATTAAAACTGATTTATCGAGGTCAACTAGATGATTCAAGACCCGGCAACGGAATTCCTGTAAACGGCAGAGATCTTCGTCAGGCATTAGATGCAGTACTTCGCAACTCAAAAGTTCCTGAAAATCAAAAACCTAGTATTGGGTGCAACATAAAATGGAAAGAATAAGTATATCTCTTTCTCTTTTTTAAATCAACATTTATCAAGCAAGCATACAAGATAAAACCTACTAATCAAAACACATGGTATGGTACTATTAAAGTCCTGCAATAATTTGCAGATGTGCTAAATGATGATTGCCATGCCATGCGTATATACCTATATCTTCTGCTAAAGAAATTATTTTATTATCCTCTGGATGCACAAATTTTTGTTGTAAATCCAAGGAAGACAAACCTCTTAAAAAATAAACCCATTTAGCATGAAGTGCTTTTATAAGATCCAAAGATAGATGAACCGGTGCTGATTTTGTATCAAATAATTCTGCCCATAACTCTTCTCTATACACTTTTATAATAGGGGTATCTTCTGTTAATGCCCACTTAAACCGAAATATATCCATTATGATGACTATCATGAATGTGGTGTACCACTTGTCTAGCTGTCCATCCTCCCACACGATATGTTGTTTCTAATTGTTTTTTGCTAAAAACGGAAACCAAGTTTGATAATTTCTCAGGTAACTCTTCTATATCAAATATCCATCTTTGGATATGATCCGAAGTTATAACTTTTGGGCATTCAAATTTACCTAAAGGATACCTTAATAAATCCATAGTTTAAAAATCATTCTACTTTTGCATACGAAAACTCTTCTTTGGAAGACAGATCTGTTAATACAAGCATTGTATCATTTACGCTTTCGATTTTATATCTATAAGTACGATCATCCATTGGAAAAAAACAAATCAAAATATCGTTTTCAATTCTGGTTTTCAAACGATTTGCAAACCGACCATTATAAAAATTAAATCGTATTGTTCCTTCAAAGATTATATAATCTTCTGTATTTTGGATAAAAAGCCATTTTCCTTGTAGTGCCCGATAAATATCTCGGTTATAAAATTTATTATCCAACAAAGATTTCATTTTTTCAGCATACTTAATAAAGCCTTTTTCAAGAGTAATTTCGTCTATAGGCTTGCCTATTTCTTTTTTTTCTATTTCTTTATCATTATCAAAATAATGTTTGGATTCGTACTTAGTATATGCATTAGAGTAATCCAAAACCACTTGTCCTCTTTCGTTTTTTTTCTCTACATAAGGACGTTGTTTATAGTTAACATGAATTAGGTTATCATTCCAAAAATAAAACACAGTTATTATATCTGTCGTTCGGGTCCCTACCTTTCTAACAATTTTTTTAAGTCTTTCATGTTCATAATATCCATTTAGTTCTGCACCGTGATCTGCCATTTTATCCAGAAACTCTTCCGGATCTAAGTAAAAAGTTTCAAATTCTATATATCCATCTATTATCTCTATTTGATCATTAATATTAACCAAAATATCTTCCTTTTCTTGACTCCTAACAAGACATATACTATAAAGGGTTAAAAAAATAATAAGTTTTTGTTTCATATCTAGGGGGTATAGCTATTTTCACTTAAAGTATAAATAAAAGAGGATTTAAACACCTTAATATATCTTTTTAACAAAAATCATTTTGTTAAAAAAAAATAAATTTAATATTAAATTAAGTATAAAAAATTAAAAGTAAAGCTTTTAACACAAAAACACTATTTTGGATATCGCAATTTATTTTCACCTCCTTCTCTTTTATCAAAAAAATAAATTTTATAACCTTTTAATGCTAAAAAACCAAAAAAAAATCCCAAATATTGCTGGTATTTGGGATTTTTTTCGAAAATTAAATATGAAAAGATCTATTTCACATTTACTAGTTCTACATCAAAAATAAGTGTTGCATTTGGAGGGATAACTCCACCTGCTCCTCTTTCTCCATATCCTAAATATGGTGGAATCACAAATCTTGCTTTATCTCCTACTTGCAGCAATGCGATTCCTTCATCCCAACCTGAAATCACTTGCCCCATACCTAATGAAAAATCAATAGGCTGATTACGCTTATAAGAAGAATCAAACACTGTGCCATCTGTAAGACTTCCTTTATAATGTACAGATACTGTTTTTCCTTTTTCTGCATTTACACCATCTCCTTTCTGAATAACTTTATATCGTAAACCACTATTGGTTTTATCAAACCCTGCTGCCAGCTCTTCTAATAAATCTTCTGTCTTTTTCTTAGCTGCGGCTTCCCGTTCTGCCTTGGCGCCATTAAAACTTCTGAAGGTTTCTACTGCATTAAAATTTTCGGCATCTGTTCCTACTCTTTGAATTTCTACAGATTCGATTTTGTCTCCTTGTTCAATGCTATTCACTACATCTTGTCCTTCTATTACTTTACCAAAAACAGTATGTTTACCATCTAACCAAGAAGTCTCTACATGAGTAATAAAAAACTGGCTTCCATTTGTCCCAGGACCTGCATTGGCCATTGATAGTACCCCAGGGCCATCATGTTTTAAATCAGGGTGTATCTCATCATCAAATTGATATCCGGGGCCGCCTGATCCTGTTCCTTGAGGGTCTCCTCCCTGAATCATAAAATCTGCAATTACCCTATGAAATTTTAAGCCGTCATAATATGGTTTTCCTTGTGGGATTGCTTGGTTTTCTATATTACCTTCGGCCAAACCAACAAAATTACCTACCGTTCCCGGTGTCTTCTTATATTCTAAATTAATAAGAATACTTCCTTTTGTTGTATTAAATTTTGCGTATAATCCTTCTTGCATAATGTAGTTTTTTAAGCTTTTTAATTTAAAGTCGCAAAGATAAGTAATTGACTTTGGTTTGATATTAGAGTTTATCAAAGTTTTATGTGTGTAAGAAACTAGCACAATCAAAACTCATGAAGTAATAATCAATAAAAACATCCAATTATCCAGAATAATACCATTTTAACTTTTGAAAACCAAAAAATACCATTGGTGTTCTGTAAAAGCTCCAAATTACTATCGCTTCAAGATACAAGAACCCAAACTCTACTTTATTTTAAACCAGCACCATTCAATCTCTAAAATGATTCTTATAAAAAATGAGAGGATTTAAAAAAAGCTAAAAAACAATTCCTAAAATAACAAAATCTCTGAGAACCTTTTATTTTACTGGGTTTCTAAATAAGCTCCCTTACTTTAGCCAGACAACAATAAAACTTTATATAAAATATTATCTATAGTCAAGGTAACATTTTTCATACTCATAACATTAACTAATAACCATATTTAGAAATTCATATCTGTACTATTTACTTTTAATTAAGTAAAAATCAAGATGTCATTTTAATAATTTACTCTAAACCTAAACGATTATTAAACAACTCTAATTAGTAAATTAATTATATATATTTTGGCACAAAACCATATTATCCTTGAACAAATATCTAATGTTTCAAAATTATTGATTCATATAGGAGATGAACACATAGCTATAAACACAAATGATATCCTTAAGTGTGAGGCAGATGGTAACTACAGTATTTTTATACTAGTAAATAAATCGAAATATTTAGCATCAAAATCTTTAAAATATTATGAAAGTTTATTATCCAAAAAAGGTTTTTTTAGAGCTAATAGATTTACTCTTATTAATATTACACATATACACTCTATTTATAAAAAAGAAGCCATAACTCTTAGTAATAAAGAAAAAATCATTGTTTCTATACGTAATAAATCGAAATTATTTGAATTAATAAAAAGCCTTTCATAATCCAATAAAAAAATCATGTATATTAATAACTGTTAATATGCAAAGTAATATTATTAATTCATAGTAAGAATAGGTTATACCTCAAAGTATATATTAATTAAAGCGCTTTTCATTTAAGAAATCTATTTCTTCTTGCATTTTTTGACATATAGTAACGATGTAAAAAATCATAGCAAATCATTTCATGAATACGATTTTTAGATTTGAATAAGCGATTCATTAACATATGAATATAGCTTGATAATAAATCATTTATATCTTTTTCTAATTTCTTACCAAGTATAGACTCAACTACTGGGCACATATCTATATGCTTTTTATTTAAGATATTTAACAAAGGTTGATAATCTTTAGTGCTAGAAGTTTCAAAAGTCATGAACTCCTCGATTCTTTTTCTTTTATCTCTATATTTATCTTTTATTTGATTATTAAGTATTTTAGATTCATGAAACTCATTTCTATAATTAGCTTTTAGATTATTTAATAATTCTATTTTTTGAGTTTCTGTATACCGAAAACTATCTAATAACCTGTCGATTGCCTTTAAACCAAAAAGCCAACGTATTTCTTCTCCTTCATCCCCTTCAATTATACTAATTAGTGTACTTATCATTACGCTATCGTAAAAAAACAGGGATTCAGCCTCATCTATTGTATTAGTTCCATATCTTTCTATCTCACGATGATAAATATCTGTTTGAATTTTCCATATTAAATCTTTATGAATCAAATCTTTTAAATGAGGAGTTATCAATGAAACTATTTTACCCAAACAGTCTAAATGTGTAAGATGAAAACGGATTCTAAGATGTTCCTTGGGGTCTGCATATCTAATAAAAAACCATTTATCAATCCAACCTTTCTTTAACAAATCATCCGTAATTGGCTTTATTATATTCCCTAATATAAAATCTGCTGTATTAGGACCTGTATAAACTTTATAATATAGCCATTCTTCTCCTAATATAAAGGAACGTTGTATACCTTTATTCATAATTATTTGTTTACATTCAATTTTTCCTCATTATAAAAGGAGACAACTACTTGATTTGAATAATATTCTTTATCTCTTTTTAGTATTCCATCCTCTGAAAACAGAAATTCAGACAATACAAATGTAGCTTGATTTTTGACCGTATCTAAAAGCATTTTTATGGAAGTCACATTGGTTAAGCATATTAATAATTCATTATCCCCTTCTATTAATTTTACATATTGGGGCAATTGTTTTTCTAATTTCCATTCTGAAAACTTTTTCAGCAATTCTTCTTCTCTTTCTATTAGTTTAATAAAAGGTTGAATAGATGCGTTTTTAAAGTTCCAGGTTGCCTTTGAAAAAATAATATCCTCATAGGTAACTCTTGGTAAAAATTCAAATTCTCCTGCCAGAGGTCCCCAATTAAACCCTATACCACCACGTCTGTTTTGTAATTGCATATCGGATAAAAAATGATAAACAGGTAATGAATTAGATGAATAATTATGTGCATTCGTTAAATATGGAATCACTTGTTTATTGTTTTTTTTAGATCGTAAAAAAACTTCTTTATTATTTTTAATCGAAACCATAAGATCATCAAGTATTAACTGATTTTTCTCCTTTACAGATGATTTTGCCAAATATGGAATTTCATATTCCCGCAATGTTGGTCTTGCCAATATATTACCCACTCTTGATTCGGGTAGATGTATAATTTCGGCCATTATTTTCCCTTTATTTATAACACCTTCAGAATCAATTATTTTCTTAGTATATTCATGTAATTCTGAATCACCATGGCAAAACCTACCAAATAGATTGGCTGCACTTGACCCTCCTGCACCATTCATAAAAATCATTTCTTTACCATCGACTATTGTGATTTCTGTCATAACAGATAAAGTATCCGGCAAATCATTCCATTCTTTTTGAAAACTTTCGAAGTCTTTATCTTCAAGTTTTAAGCTGTATGCTTTTTTTGAGATAGTTTCATTAAGTTTCTTATATAATAAGGAATAAAATGCATTCCATGATATATTTCCCATAGAAGAGTCTTGGGATGAATATCCGACAAAGAGATCATCTACAAGTGGATTTACCGTTCCCGAGCCTTGATCTTGAAGATATCCTATTCCCATTTCTGTATCTAAGACTTGAGATAATTTAACTTCTCTATTTTCGTAACGTTCATAAAATGCTTCTCTAAATTTTTTAATATTTGTATCCCTCATCGGTGGTGATATTTTATTAAAAAATGAGATTCCTTTCTTTACCTTATCAATAACCTGATCGCTTAATTTATTATCTGCAAGATTAAGAATCATATCGGTCTGAAATAAATATTTTATATCAAAATCAGTACCTATTTTTTTTAATAATTCATTTATTTTCGCATATTCATTCCTTTCATTACCTATACAACGATCAATATTTTTTAAAATAGTATTAACCGATTCTAATATTATAATTATATCCTCTACTCCGTTTAATTTTTTTAATACTTTAATTATTTGTAACAAAAACTCGTCTCCCGTCACAGAGGGTTCTAACTCACTTATTAGTAATTGACTCCCTACCATTTCTTCAATAAAGGATAAAGCTTCTTCTTCTTCAATTTCGTCATCTACTAATAATTTGACTAAATCTTTTAATAAAACTCCTTTTTTTGAAGCCTCTAATATCTCTTGTAAGTACTCTGTATGATCTACCGATATTATCTGATGATATCTTTTGCTGTTAATATGATAATATTCAATATATCTTAGAAAATCTCCTGCTTTATATATGCTGGAATTTGAAAAAAACAGCAGCTGATCTTGGATATGCTTATTTTTGATTAAATCCTGTGATAACGCAACCAAATAGTTCATATCCAAACGTGTATGACGTTTGTTATTTCCCTCTAGTTTAAGTTCTAGATCATTCTTTTTAGAAAACTCCCCGACTCCGCACCCTGCAAAGATTCCAAAAGGGGTGCAACGCGAGGACATTCTACTCAGATATTTTAAAATTGAACTGGTGAGCTTGTCAATTTCTTTTTTATTGGTCAATTCTTCATTTAACCATTTTTCTAATTCAAAATATAAAGATGGTGATGCCAAAAAAATAGCTTCTCTTATCTTAGAGTCATTGCATATTTTTTTTAACTGCTCATTGTCAATTACATTCTCATTAGTTAGTTCTTTATAAAAATTTAAAGACAACAAAGGAGATCTTATTACAAACTTATTAAAACTTTGGTATGGATTTTTTGTTTTTATCATTTTATAAAATGAAAGGTTAAATAATTTTTATGATTATCAATATAATACCATTTTAACTTTGAAATAGCACTAATAAATTATTTCTTTTTCATCTATTCTTCGTTAAAAAATATAACCGTAACTACAGCTATGCTTGATACCAGATCAAGTCTGGCACAAGCTTTTTGCCTTGAATACTTAAAAAATAAATTCAATTTCTATACGTACTATTTCAAAGTTAAAATGGTATAATAAAGTTTCAGAAGTTTACTTTTGATTAGAAAAAATCCCAGATACAAATATGTTCTGAGATTTTTTTTAAATTAGAAATTCATAATTTTAATAGCTATAAATAATCAAAGATTATTTATAGCAAGCCTCATTCTTATGCACAAGGATTAACAGAAATACAGCCTACAGGAACCCCTTGAATACCTTGGCAATAAGAAAGCTCTAAAGTAGGTCGTGTACATCCAGGACCTTGTGTTTGAGGAGGATGTGTTACACTGCAACCATTTGCATTACAAGATACAGTGTTTACAGCACAACCACCCCAAGATGGCCCATCAGTATATCCACCCCCAGTTATTTTTGAACTATTAAATTTAGAAATAGTCTTCTTGTTTAGACTTAAACTTGATAACTTCTTTTTTTTCATGATTATAATTTTTAATTGTTATTAAATAAATAAGTATTCTTCACAAATACTTTTACTTGTTCTACTTTTCTTGAAAACCCATAGTATTTTTAAGATATCATCAAACACTCATCCCATGATGTCTCAAAATCAGATAAGTAAAATAATATTGTCATACCTATCCCTGCTATTCCTGTAAGAAATCCTATTTCATTTTCCCATAGTGCTTCAGCTCCATTCCATTGCTTATATCCGGCATATCCATCTTCAAAAGTTGCCATGGCCACTCCTTCTTCAATCCAATATGTAGCAGTTTCTTTAAAAAGAGAATCATGAGTTTCCTTATATAATCTCGAAAAAACAAGTGCATTACCAAAAGCTCCATGGCATATAGCAGAATCTCTCACAAAAGATTGTTCTTTGGTTCTACGGTGCGCAGAGTGCTTTAAAATTTCTATACTTTTATTGTATAGACCATCATCTTTCAATTCAATTGCCGCTATACGTAAAGAAACCCCTAATCCCAGATCACCATAACACCATGATAGTCTGCTAGAGTTTTTTTCATAAGGTTCTGAAATCCAACTAGGGAATAACGATAAAAAATCCTCCTCTTTATTTTCATAGTTTAGAACAAAGGATATTGCTCCTTTTAATAAAGGAGAGACTGTTTGTTTAAATTCGGGATACTTATGTAAACGAGAAAGGAAATTTATGATACTGGACATACCATGAGATAAGCTGAGATTATACCCCTGTGCACCTGTTGTTTGATCTACTACTGACAGCCATTTGATTCCATTTTCATCTTTTATTGATAAATGTTGTAGGTGTTTCAATAATTCTGACAAAAAATTAATATAACGAGATTTTAATTTTTTTGATTTTGTATTTTTTAATCTCTTCAAAAAATAATAACCATAACCAATAGCTCCATGCAAAAAATCATAATTATTATTTGTAATATCCGTAATCATAGTATTATATAAATACATATCTAAATCACTCAATAATCCATCAGCATCAATCTCTACAAAGCCCTCTTCTGAGAGATGATCAACAACCCATCCTGCTCCTGCTATACCTCCACAATATGGGGGATAATTATACCCTTCATTAATCCTATTTATCGATTCTGTTATTACTTCAACTCCATAATCTGAATAATTATCAATCCCTGAGTATTTTGAATAATAGAATTGAAAAAGAGAAATTCCCGATATCCCTGAGAAGATTCCTATTTCTGAATCATTTTTATATTCATCTCTAAGAATCAAGCTTATCTCACTTAGTTGTTTTTCTAATATTTTTCTCATTCTCAAAATTCAAAAAAATGTTTTATAATTTAAGCAGGGTTTTACAATAAAAAATGTTGACACCTATTTGTTATAATCAATACTGGAAATAAATGGAACCATAAAATTCAAGTCTAAATATAACAGCAATATTTCAATGTAATTTTCAATTATTGACAAGCGTTTTAAATAGTTTTATAACCGATATCAAAATCAATTTAAACGCGTTTAGCATAATAAAAATCTCTGTAGGGAGTTGAATTTTTGGTTTTCTTTCTGAGCGCAATATTAAAATACATCATTAAAAACCGGGTCTAAAAGCAATAAATACAGAACATACTTGTTATAGAAGATTACTTTAAACAAAAACCAATTAAGAATAACCAATTTATGCAATGAAACTATTATTTACTCTACTACTATTTTGCTTGTTATTTACTTCTACTATTTTTGCTCAAAATATTTATGAATCCGGATATTTCATTGATAACGATGGAAACCGCAAAGAATGTCTTATAAAAAAAATATCCTGGAAAAACAATCCAACAGAGTTTACCTGGAAAAAAACAATCTCATCAACGCCATCTATTGGTAAAATTAAAGATTATAAAGAATTTGGTGTAGGTCAGGATTATATTTTCAAGAGGTATATTATGAAGTTTGACCTTAGGGGTGACAATGTTGGAAAATCTACAAAAAGTGAAAGCCCTGATCTGAAAATTAAAAAAGTTTTTCTTAGGGTAATCCTAAAAAGTGAAGCTTCTTTATATCAATATTCTGAAAATGATGTGCATCGGTTTTTTTATACATCCAAAGAAAACCCGTACCCTGAATTATTAATTTATAAGACTTATTATGTGCCCGATGAGAGTAAAAAAGTGGGGGAAAAAGTTATCCCAAAAGCTAATACTCAATTTAAAGAACAATTACAACAATATGTAAATTGTGGCAATCAAGATGTAGCAGAACTTACACATTCCCAAAGAGATTTAAAAAATTATTTTGCTGATTATAATAATTGCAAAGGGGCAAAAATAGAGTATGTAGTAAAAAGAAAGATTAGCCAAACCAAAGTTGGACTTATAGGTTCTTTAGATTTTGTAAGTTTTTCACACCCGTCTGAGTTCAATCCTAATCAACCGGTTATCTATGACGATGTATTAGCCACAAAATACGGTATTTATTTAGAAACTTTTATTCCATTTTATAAGGTTGATCTTAGTTTTTTCTTAGAGTCTACATATAGGGCATTTTCTACACAACAAAACAATGTTTCTGGAACAATAAAACCATTAACTCTGGATTTTAAAAGCGTTAATGTGGCTTTGGCTCCCAGGTTCCACATTTATTTAAGTTCGGATTTTGAACTTTTCTTTGAAGGAGGGCTTTCTGCAGATCATGATTTGGGAACTGAATCTGTTTTTAAGAGTGTTAAAAAAATCACTTTGGATTACTTTTATGGAGGCGGATTTGGTGTTGGGCGTTTTAAAGTTGGATATCGTATATATTCGGATAAGAATATTGCTAAAAGCGAAACATTAAGCACTTCATTATCCAAATCAGAACTCTCCACATCAAGCTTGTATATTTCTGTAAATTTATCTAAACACAATAAAAAACAGTTATCAAATTTTGAAATGTAGTTTTTTATACACAAAAAGGTGTTCTCAAAACAAGAACACCTTTTTATGTATAACAGACTCTATTTTTTGATGTCTTTAATTTGCTACTTCACTAATAAATTTAATACGATACAAACGCAACTCTTCATCGTCATAATCTCCATCAAATTCTTCTATTGCTTTATCTATTTTATCATCTTCTGCTTCAATAAAATATTCATGAATCTCTTCTTGTTGGTCTTCATCAAGGATTTCATCGATCCAATATGCAATATTAAGTTTAGTACCACTATATACTATAGCTTCCATTTCCTTAATAAAGGTAGTCATATTCATTCCTTTTGCTGCGGCTATATCATCTAGCGGTAATTTACGATCTACGTTTTGTATAATATATAATTTAAGACCACTATTGGCCCCTGTGGTTTTAACCACAAAATCATCGGGTCGTAAAATATCATTTTCTTCAACATATTTTGCAATGAGAGCCACAAATTCGTTTCCATATTTTTTGGCTTTCCCTTCTCCTACTCCATGAACATTTGCTAATTCTTCTATAGTTACAGGATATTTTAAAGCCATATCATCAATAGACGGGTCCTGAAAAACCACAAAGGGAGGTACTCCTATTTTTTTTGCTACTGATTTTCTTAAATCCCGAAGCATTGCTACCAATATATCGTCTCCTCCTTTGCCGGCAGATTTTGCTGCGGTAATTATAGAATCTTCTGCCTCATCGCTATAAACATGATCTTCGGTCATCATAAAACTGGCAGGATTGTTAATAAAATTTTTTCCTTCTTCAGTAACTCTGATCACTCCATACGTTTCGATATCTTTACGCAAATATCCTTCTACCAGCACTTGCCTTACAAGAGCCATCCAATAATTACCGGTTTTGGCATTACCGCTGCCAAAGAAAGGTTGTTGGTGGGTTTTATGAGAAATAATCAACGCATTACTTTTACCTATAAGTGTATTTACCAGATCTTTTGATTTATAAATTTCACCTGTTTTGCTAACCACTTCCAGAAGAAGTTTAACTTCGTCTTTTGCTTCGTGTTTTTTCTTAGGATTACGAACATTATCATCCATATCCGCTCCTTCTCCATTTACTTCATCAAACTCTTCTCCAAAATAGTGTAAAATAAATTTACGTCTGGATATAGAAGTTTCGGCAAAAGCTACTATTTCTTGTAATAAAGCGTGTCCTATTTCTTGTTCTGCAACAGGCTTTCCGCTCATGAATTTTTCAAGTTTTTCGATATCTTTATATGCGTAGTACGCTAAACAGTGCCCTTCTCCCCCATCTCGACCCGCACGACCTGTTTCTTGATAATAGCTTTCTATACTTTTGGGCATATCATGATGAATCACGAATCGCACATCTGGTTTATCAATCCCCATTCCAAAGGCAATAGTAGCAACCACTACATCAACATCTTCCATCAAAAACATATCTTGATGTCTTGCTCTGGTTTTTGCGTCTAACCCTGCATGATAAGGTACCGCTTTTACTCCATTAACCTCTAATGTTTGTGCCAGTTCTTCTACTCGTTTTCTGCTAAGGCAATATATAATACCGCTTTTGCCTGCGTTTTGTTTTACAAAACGGGTAATATCTGCATCTACATTTTTTGTTTTGGGGCGTATTTCATAATATAAATTTGGTCGGTTAAAGGATGCTTTAAAAGTTTTTGCATCACTCATTGCCAAATTTTTAAGAATATCTTCTTGTACTTTTGGAGTAGCAGTAGCTGTAAGTCCAATAATTGGAATATCTTCTCCTATTCTTTTAATAATACTTCTAAGATTTCGATATTCTGGTCTAAAATCATGTCCCCACTCACTAATACAATGGGCTTCGTCTACCGCCAAAAAGGAGATTTCCTGAGATTTTAAAAAATCAACATATTCTTCTTTGGTCAGAGATTCAGGAGCCACATATAGCAGTTTGGTTACTCCATTTTCAATATCCTCTTTTACCTTTCTCACCTCAGATTTATTAAGAGACGAATTAAGCACGTGGGCTATCCCTTCTATCGATGAGATGCTTCGAATAGCATCTACTTGATTTTTCATTAATGCGATCAAAGGCGACACTACGATAGCGGTACCTTTGCACATTAAAGCAGGTAATTGATAACAAAGGGATTTTCCTCCACCTGTAGGCATTATTACAAAAGTATTTTGTTTTTCTAAAATACTTTGTATTACCTTTTCCTGTAGTCCTCTAAATTGACTAAACCCAAAGTGTTTTTTTAAAGCACTTTGCAAGTCAGTTTCATTCAAACTCATTAAACATTATACTTTTATATACCAATAAATAAAGATTCACTAACACTAAAATCCGTTTTCCCCAAGACAGATCCAGTGGATATTTCGTTTTTAACTTTAATACGTCAAAGATAAACAAAGCATTATTTAATATGCTTTTTTTTATGACTATTTAAAATTAATAAGGTATTGTATACCTTTGCGTAAATTAAAGATAATAAAATCTTTAATTATAACATGAAAATTTTTAAAATTTTGAACACTCAGGATACTATAATTTCATACGCAAAAAAAACTATCGCCGAAGAAGCCCGTGCAATTGCCTATTTAGAAGAGCTTGTAGACGAAGAATTTTCTAACGCTGTCCAAAGCATTCATAAATCAAAAGGCAGGGTTATTATCACCGGTATTGGCAAAAGTGCTATTATTGCCACCAAAATTGTGGCAACAATGAACTCTACAGGAACTCCTGCGGTTTTTATGCATGCCGCAGATGCTATTCATGGGGATTTAGGAAATATTCTTGAAGACGATATTGTTATCTGTATTTCAAAAAGTGGAAACACTCCCGAAATAAAAGTGTTGGTACCCCTTATCAAAAACTTTAAAAACACTTTGATAGGTATTACTTCCAACAAAGAGTCTTTTTTAGGCAAGGAAGCTGATTATGTTTTACATGCTTATGTAGAAAAAGAAGCATGCCCCAATAATCTGGCACCAACAACAAGTACTACTGCCCAACTTGTTATTGGAGATGCGCTTGCTGTTTGCCTTTTGCATCTTCAGGGTTTTTCCAGCAGGGATTTTGCCAAATACCATCCGGGCGGAGCTTTAGGAAAAAAACTCTATTTGCGAGTAAGTGATATTACTTCTCAAAATGAAAAACCCGAAGTATCCCCGGACTCCAATATTACTAGTGTAATTGTAGAAATGACAGAAAAAAGATTAGGAGCCACTGCGGTTACTCAAAACGGGGTTATTTTGGGAATTATTACAGATGGGGATTTACGTAGAATGCTTACTACCAACATATCTTCTTTTGAAAAACTAACTGCCAAGGATATTATGTCTCCAAATCCAAAAAGCATTAGTAATGATGCCATGGCAATCGATGCTCTTGAAAAACTAGAAGAAAATTCTATTTCACAATTATTGGCTGTAGAAAATGGTAAATATGCTGGTTTTTTACATATTCATGATCTAATTCGAGAAGGTATTATATAATGGCAAAAAAAAATAAAAAAAACCCTCATTCCATGTCTTTTTTAGATCATCTGGAAGAGTTACGATGGCATTTAATTAGAGCTACTATTGCGGTAATGACTGCCGGAGTTATAGCTTTTATTGCTAAAGAATTTGTTTTTGATGTACTGATTTTTGGTCCTAAAAAACCTGATTTCCCTACCTACAAAGCGCTTTGTAATTTATCCAAATATTTGGGCTTAGATGAAAGTTTATGTTTTAAAGAGCTACCATTTAGTGTACAAAGCAGGAAGGTAGCAGGACAATTTTCTGTTCATATCTGGACATCTATAACTGCCGGGTTTATAATTGCTTTTCCTTATGTAATCTATGAATTCTGGAAATTTATTGCTCCTGCTATGTATGATAATGAAAAAAAATATTCTAAGGGTTTTATTATTATATGCTCTTTTCTTTTTTTTCTTGGGGTACTTTTTGGATATTATGTTATTACTCCTTTATCTATTAATTTCTTAGGGGGGTATCAAGTTAGCAAAGAAGTTCTCAATGAATTTGATATCGATAGCTATATCGCTTTGGTAAGGGCATCCGTGATTGCGTGCGGGCTAATATTCGAACTTCCGGTTGTCATGTTTTTTCTTACTAAAATAGGCTTGGTTACTCCGGAGTTTTTAAGAAAATACAGAAAATTTGCTCTGGTAATCGTATTGATACTTTCTGCTATAATTACCCCTCCTGATATTGCCAGCCAGGTTATTGTAGCTATTCCTATATTAATACTATATGAAATAAGTATATTTATTTCTAAAGCTGTGATCAAAAAACAAAATAAAAAACTACAAAAACAATCTAAATGAGCGATATAGTTGATGATTTTAACGACTACAGAGAAAAGATGAATTCTCGTATTCTAGAAGATAATAACAAAATAATAAAAAGAATCTTTAATTTAGACACTAATGCCTATATGGAAGGTGCCTTAAATGTAAAGACCAAAGAATTATTGGGATTAGTAGCCTCTGCTGTATTACGTTGCGATGATTGCGTACGATACCATTTAGAGACTTGCCATAAAGAAGGGTTAAAAAAAGAAGAGGTAGTTGAAGCTCTTGGCATTGCTACTCTTGTTGGCGGCACTATTGTTATCCCTCATCTTCGTCGTGCTTATGAGTTTTGGGATGCTTTGGAAGCAAAAACCTCTTAAATAATTAAAGGTTAAAAAGAATAGTGTAAATTTACGAGTTCATTTTTAGCAACATCCACTATATAAAAGAAGTCATTCTGATATGAAGTTAAAAGCAGAAAATCTTATAAAAACATACAAAGGCAGAAAAGTAGTAAAAGGCATTTCGCTAGAGGTAAACCAAGGGGAAATTGTTGGACTTCTGGGGCCTAATGGTGCAGGTAAAACGACTTCCTTTTACATGATCGTTGGCTTGGTAAAACCCAATGGCGGAAAAATCACTCTGGAAAGTACAGATATCACAAAGTACCCTATGTATAAAAGGGCTCAAAATGGGATAGGATACCTTGCCCAGGAAGCTTCTGTTTTTAGAAAATTAAGTATTGAGGACAATATTTTAAGTGTATTACAACTCACTAAGCTTACCAAAAAAGAGCAACTACACAAAATGGAAGAACTTATCGAAGAGTTTGGGTTGGGGCATATTCGCAAAAACCGTGGGGATCTGCTTAGTGGTGGAGAGCGTCGTCGTACAGAGATTGCTCGTGCCTTGGCAACAGATCCAAACTTTATCCTCTTAGATGAGCCTTTTGCCGGGGTAGATCCGGTTGCGGTAGAGGACATACAACGTATTGTTGCCCAATTAAAAAATAAAAATATTGGAATCCTCATTACCGATCACAATGTACAAGAAACACTTGCCATAACAGACAGAACTTATCTAATGTTTGAAGGAAGCATCCTAAAGGCGGGTATTCCTGAAGAATTAGCAGAAGATGAAATGGTTCGTAAAGTATATTTAGGGCAAAATTTTGAGCTTAGAAAAAAGAAATTAGATTTTAATTAAAGTCTAGGCATACAATTTTCAATCTCAAATGTTATTTCTTTGAACAAGAGTTTCTTTTTTTTTATTTCTATTTGTACCATTAGACCTTTAGAATTTATCGCCTTAGATTGATCAAAAATAAAATTACCAATACTGTAATAAACAGGTTTTTCTTTATAAAATTCGATCGATTGTATAGTATGCGTATGATGCCCTATGATAACATCTGCTCCTGAATCAATTAATAAATAAGCTTGTTGTTTTTGAGTCGTTAGTGGCTTTATAGTATGTTCTGCCCCCCAATGTAATTGAACAATTATAACCGAATCGGGCTCTATAGCCTTCAATTTTTTAATCCTTTTGGCTATAGAATCAAAAGAATCTTCGCATACACAAGGTTTATTTTCTAAAAACGGCCAGTTCTCTGAAGGTACCTGAAGCGAAGAAAACACATACACTTTTCGTGGATAAGAAGCTATTAACTGCCCTTTGCAAGCTTCTTTTAAATTATCTCCAAAACCTAAAGGTATCAATCCGTTTTTTATAATATTCTTTTCTGTATCAACCAACCCTTTTCTTCCTTGATCCATCGAATGGTTATTAGCCATATTAAGATGTGTAATCTTATGTTCTTTCAATACCGTTAACCATTCTGGATCGGCTCTAAAAATAAATTTTTTATTAATTGGTTCTTCAATTTGGGTGGCCGGGCACTCTAAATTTGCAATTACAATGTCACTTTCTGCAAAAACAGAATCTATAGTAGGATGAAACAAACTATGTATACCTAAATATTCAATTCTTTCTCTAACTCCCCTATCCAAAAGGAGATCTCCTACAAAAACGATTTTATTTACCTCGGGTTCTTCATTTAAGAAATCACACGAAACTGTGAGTATACTTATTAAAAGTAACGCACAAAGCGATTTACCACGCATAAATTTTAGTCTATCCAAAAATATAACTATTTCTAACAACCCGAACTATAAAAGATTTTTTCATTTGCCTTTGGTGTTTTTATTGGAAGCATAATTTCTTTTATCCAATCCGGCACATCCGGGGCTTCTCCATTATTAAGCATTTCTTGCCATTCTTCATCTGTTAATCGATTACCCATTGGAATATG
This sequence comes from Aquimarina sp., assembly GCF_977115655.1. Taxonomy (NCBI): domain Bacteria; kingdom Pseudomonadati; phylum Bacteroidota; class Flavobacteriia; order Flavobacteriales; family Flavobacteriaceae; genus Aquimarina; species Aquimarina sp. The sequence continues at coordinate 43,153 of NZ_CDSBKO010000022.1, read as the reverse complement.
AAATTCATGATATCCAAATACTGCTCCTTTGGTGATATACAAATACCCTTCAATTTCTACTACCACATAAATATCATTTACATTACCTGTTGCAACATGCAAAATACCTTTATCAGGGTTGTTATTTGAATTTGACGTATAAATATCTGCCACTACAGCTACTGACTTGTCCGGACCTTTTACACTATGCCAACTATCCAGGTATTGATCTTTTTGTTTTACTAAATCTAATGTTAACCACTCAAAAGTACTACCTATTAGTTCTATCTGCGAGTATTCTTTTTCAGAAAGTTGCTGCCCCGACAGCTCTTTTTTACTAGCAGAAAGCAAAAACTCTGCATTTTCTTTTAAACTGGTTGTTATTCTGGAAATATTAGAATTCATTAAGTGATTTTTCTCTAAAACTTCTTTAGTTACATCTATCAACTCTATTACAGAGCTCCAATATCTAATGTTTGGCTCTACATATCCTACGGTATATGGGCTTGGTGGTCCACCATCTCCACATTCTGCAGTCGCAGGCTGTTCTGCATAAAGAATTGCATCATGTTTTAACTCTGCCCAGGACGCTAAAGAAGCATTCAAATCTTTTTTTGCCCATTGCGGGCTTTGCATAAAATAAGGATAACTGTCATTAGGTTTTTGTAACTCTAAAAGGCTCTGGACCCACTTATTATACAAAGTAGAGTTCCAATCCAATCCTTTCATTTTATTTTTCATGGTATTGAGTATTGTTGGATACTCCCTCCAGTTATCCCCTTCTTTTAATTCATTTAATAAAACATTACTGGCAGAAACACTTCCAAATGCTGCCATTACATCTAATCCTTTTGGATACCCTCTTTTTGTTACCTCGCTTTTAACATCTACCAACTCTTGTAACACCTCATTATCAGACAAATATCGCTGAGGAATAAAATTAATTTTATCCACACAACTAACCGCACTCTTAGATTTTATTACATTTTGGGCATCTGCTATTTTCTTTATTTCTTTTCTTAAACTCTCTAATGCATTCTGATTTGTAATAAGATCATTTAGATCTAATTCTTTCTTTTTAATCCACTTAGCTAAATCTAAAAACGAAACATTATCTGGAAGACCTATTATAAAATTAATTGGCTCCATAATAGCTTTGTACTTATTCCAGGTCTCTTCTCCAAAATTGGGGCTATTCGCCAAAAATGAAGCGCTTATAACTGCCTTTTTTAAATGCATATCGTTGTCTAAGCAAAAGGGCGCTGTTTGCAACCACATCATCGCTTTAAAATAACGTTTCAACTCTTCTGTCCTTGTATAATGCCCTCTTGGTTTAAAAAGACTGTAAGGAAAAGTTGCCTGTTCATAATCCAAAAAAACAGAGGTATTATCTATAGCAGCATCAACATTTGCTAATTCCTTTTCATACAAATCTTTATAACTATCCGGAACCACAACCTTTTTTTGTGTTAATGAAGTGTATGCTATTGCATAATAGGTTAGGTTATAGTTTGCCAGATCTTTGACAGATGTATTTGTAGTAGTTTTTGACAACTCTCTCATATCTTTCATCATCATCTCACAGATTTGAGAAAGCAATGGTATAAACTGATCTTCTTCTACAGTCCTTAGCACATACCCAAAATACATGTGAAACAATTGCATATACATATCGGTAGTTACAAAATTTGGAAACTGCTGGTAATCATTTTGTTCATATACATGAAATAATTGAATATTATTATTGGGTATAATTGCAAATCCAGTTTTAGATAGCATTGCTGTTAATTCTGATGGCATTTCCTCCATCTGAAAAGGGTTTACAATATTACTCATGTTTACCGATGTACGGTTTCCTTCTTTTATAAAATTTTGTTGCATCAATTCATTTTCCCTGATTTTTAATTTATCTATAAACTTTCGCTCTTCTTCTGTATAAGAAATTGGATTTGCCGATTTACCTCCCTCTTCTTCCCAATATCTTTTCCTCATTCTTTCGTCATACCAGGTTGTTGTACTAAATACACCTCTAAGATCTGCTTTCATAAAACAATATCCTTGTTTGGCAGCAAAAGAGTTTCTAAGAATTCGGATATCGGATAAGCTAAGACCCGAGATATCCATTTCTAAATCAACAGCATCTTTTAATTGCTCTATATCAATACTTTTTGCAGAAATTATAGGAGTAGCTAATGCCTCGTTTTCCTTTTGTATTTCTTCTATAGCATTAGTGTTTTCATCTTCAGCAATTTTTGCTTTAGATTTTTCTTTACCTCCACAACTTAATATAATTAGAGAAACAGATAATAGAATTATTTTTTTCATACGTTTTTTATGTATTAATTATTTTCCAGAAGAGTTATAGCCGATGTGCTATCTGTTTCTCTTTTTAAATATTTGGTAAATTCTAATCCAAATTTACGCCATTTATACTCTGCAACCAGATACTTACCGCTCTTTTCTCTTTCTACGCTTCGTATTCGCGTTTGTTTTTCTTTTTTTATAAAACTAAAATCCACCAATGGCTGACTTAACCTAGACCCTAACCAAAGTGGGCGCACCAATCCTTTGTAATTTTTAAAAATAAATAACCGTTTGCCTTTTACAGAGTCAAATCTGGTTGGTTTAATTACCCCTATCATTGCATCTTCGATACCATTACCATCTATATCCCCGGTTTGAAACTGATAAACAGGATATGGTAATTTCCACTTATCTAAATTGTTAGCAGAAGTTATTGTTAAATAATAAAGTGAATCATTTTCTTTTATAAGAGAGAAACTTCCTTTTTTGATTTCTTTTTTTAAAGAAATCTTTTCATGACATGATGAAAAAAGTGTTACACAAGAAATTATACATAAATAGAAGCTTAAGTTTTTATATAAAATCCCGAAAAACATGCACTAACCTTTCTTATACAAAAACACAGACATCAAAACATACAACAATATTATGCAGGGAATAGCCATAAATTTTATCAAAACAATCAAAACAATTGCTGCTAATAAAAAGATATAACGGATTTTATTTTCTGCAAATCCCCATGTCTTAAATTTTAGGGCAAACAAAGGAATTTCAGCATTTAATAAATAACAACTTAATAAGGTTAACCCTATCAAAAACCACTTATTTAAAATGATTTCTATTATCCAGGCTTCTGGTTGAAACTTAAGGATAAGAGGCAAACAAATAATAAGGAGCGTGTTTGCAGGGGTTGGCAGGCCTATAAAAGAGTCGGTTTGTCTGGTATCGATATTAAATTTTGCTAATCGATACGCCGAGGCAAGAGTAATTAACAAGCCAAACAGCGATATATAAGAAGCATCAAAACTCCCCAATACCTGTTCAGAGTTCCAAGAGCCGGGAACTACATAAAATGGTTTACCAAATACCTGTGATAATAGCTGATACATTACAATACCCGGTACAACACCACTGGTAACCATATCTGCCAAAGAATCCAGCTGTAAGCCCAAATCACTTTTTACATTTAATATTCGTGCTGCAAAACCATCAAAAAAATCAAACCCTATACCTAATATAACAAAAACAGCTGCCAACTCTAACTGTCCCTGAACGGCAAAAATAACTGCAATACAGCCAGAAAAAAGATTAAGAAGCGTTATACTATTTGGAATATGCTTTTTGATGTTCATAAATTTTATTTTGTGTAAAAATAGCAAACTATTTACTCTAATGAACACTTAAAAAGACGCTTTTTTCGCCCCTGTTACGTTTTAATTTATTGCCAAATAGGATAAACTATTCTTTTATTTATTGAAGAAAGAAAAAAGAGTGTTTTATTACTATCATATCAAAAAAGCAATAATCCTACTTTGCCATCTTAGATTTAAAAACACATCCATCCCAACCTTCCTTCAAAGGTAAAGGGTAAAAACTTCCTTTTGAAGGGAGATTTAGAGGGTTGTTAATGGTAAAATAAAGGCATACAAAACATAATACTGCTTCAGTTACACAGAAAATCGCCCCGTATTTTACGGCAGCACATCCAGTTGTACTGGAATCGCCTCGTGTTTTACGGGGCGTTTTCCAGTTTCTTTTATTCATTCTAAATAACATAAATACATATCTAAAAACCAACAACTTACGCTTTGCCTTTAAGCTATGTGCTATGTGTATCGGCAAAAAGAACAACTACATCCTTAAATAAACGATAAACACAGTTCTTTTTATCCTGAAATAGAAAAGAGCATTTTATTACTAGGTTTCTAAAAAATTATTTACAGCTAGCGCAACAGTAACCGATTACGTATGATACATTTTTGAATAACCACTGTGCATCTTCTACAGACCAACCAGATGTCCACCCCACTTCAGGTTCATAAACTTTACAAGATCCTTCTCCTCCTCCATTAATCTGTTTTTGTTGTGCTTTGCTTAACGTTTTTCCTAAGTAAAAAATTGATTTTTTCATGATTCAAATTTTTCAAAATTTTTATTTTTTACCTTTTCTCCACTAAATTAACCAGTGGATGACATGTATTCACAACAGAGGTTATTAAAAATAACCTCTGTTACATTCGTCACCTACAATTGCCAAAAATCTGGCCTCTACTTTTTCTACAACTTCCTGAAGAACATTGATCTCCTGAAGTACATAAACAACCAGTATCCATATCCTTACCCCCTCTGCAAGGTGCAGCCAACATATGCCCGCCATTAATAGTTTTTTGCTCTGCTTTATTTAAAGCTTTTCCTATGTTTAAAATTTGTTTTTTCATTTTTGAATGATTTAAATTTTAAGATTACTTTTAGTGGTGAACATTTATAAGACACTCACCAAATGTGTCTATTCTTCGCAAAAGAATATGTTTAAGTCAAAAGTCCTTTTTATGGCTTTTATATAGTATCCCGTTTCGATTTCTTTAACAGAAGTTATTATTTCTTGAGTAGTTTCTTCTAAATTCATCTATATAAAAAATATCATTATTCCCTTTACATTGTTTAAAACCATGCAATCATCATATTACTTATCTCTTTAGAATCCTGAAGTACTTCTAGATTAACCCAAGAGGCAAAAAACAAGCTTAGCAACTCTGTCAAATATAGCCCGAAGCGTTATTGAAAAAAAGAAAGACAGTTCTACAACAATGAAAACAAAGTGAACATAAAACACTAATCAACAACGGTATAAAAAAAATAAAAAAGAGATTTTAGCAGAAGAGCTTATATCTTTATAAATGCAGTACAGATTTATAAATTTTTAAGTGAATCACACTTTAAAACAATATAACCAGTAACAAAAAAAGCAGATATGCACATTATAAAAGTGGTTTTGCTTTCTTAAAAGCAAATGCAAATTCCATAAACTCTTTTTAAAAAAGCTATTTTTTACATTACAGGATGTTATTAAAACATATTTAGAAACTATCAACTATCCATTTACATTAGGATATTGTAAAAAATTATAGTGGCAAACTTGGTTTGCGCAAAAAAACACCACTACTAAACTTAACAAAAAAGAAGTATTTAATTATATTAATTGTAACGAAATAAGTTTAATTTCGTGCTTAACAAGGAAGCCTTTTTTATGAGAAACATCATTTTGTCAATTCTTTCAGGTCTTTTGCTTGCTGTTAGTTGGCCTACCTATGGATTTCCGTTATTTTTATTCTTTGGGTTTATCCCCCTTTTGTTTGCAGAGTATACTATTCGTTACAACAAGTACAGCAAAACACAGGTTTTTGGGCTCGCTTTCCTTACTTTTTTTATCTGGAATATGATTACCACCTGGTGGATATATAATTCTACACCATTTGGTATGGGCTTTGCAGAGATTGTAAATAGTTTGGTGATGACTTTGGTATTTTTAATGTATCACATTGTTGCAAAAAAAACTACATTTACGATCAGCAGCATATTCTTGACTTGTTTTTGGATGAGTTTTGAATATATGCATTTACAGTGGGAGTTTTCCTGGCCTTGGCTTAACCTGGGCAATGGATTTGCAAGTTTTACCTCATGGATCCAATGGTACGAGTATACAGGTGCTTTTGGTGGAGCGCTTTGGATTTGGATTGTAAACATTAGTGCATTTAAAAGTGTTTTGCTTTTTATCGAACATAAAGACAAAACCATTTTATACAGATCTGCAATTCGCAATGGGTTAATCATTAGTATTCCAATCATCATCTCGTTTATTATTTTAAAAACCTACGAGGAAAATGGCAAGGACATAGAAGTAGTTATCTTACAACCAAATATTAATCCGTATACCGAAAAATATAACACTACAGATAATCATATAGGAGCATTACTAGACTCTCTTACCAATACAAAAATCACCGCAGAGACCAGATTTATTATTGCTCCGGAAACTGTTTTTGCAGACACTAACAGATTACCATATTTTTCTAGCTCTATTGCCAGAAAAACTGCACTAAAAATAGTAAGTCAGTATCCTAATGCTAATTTTTTATCAGGAATATCCTTAATCGATGTGTTTGAGGATCCTAATAAAATTAAAAAACAAACGAATACCTATAAAGAGGGAGTGTATTATGACGACTACAATTCTGCTTTTTTTGTCCGCCCCAATGGGACTCATGAATTATACCATAAAAGCAAATTGGTTGTAGGTGTTGAAAATTTTCCTTACCAAAATATTTTAAAACCTATTCTTGGAGACGCTATGATCGATCTGGGAGGAACGGTAGCTAAAAAAACCACGCAGGAGGATAGAGAAGTTTTTTTTAGCAAAGATAGCATTGGTGTAGGACCTCTTATTTGTTATGAAAGTGTATATGGCGAATTTGCAACAGGATATATTAGAAACGGTGCAGATTTTCTTGCTATTATAACCAATGATGCCTGGTGGGGTAATACGCAGGGGCACAGGCAGCATTTACATTATGCAAAACTAAGGGCTATAGAAACCCGTAGAAGCATTGCCCGAAGCGCTAACACAGGGATTTCTGCTATTATTGATCAAACCGGGAATATCATTTCTTCATTAGAGTATGAAAAGCGAGGAACTATAATAGGAAGATTAAAAACCAACGATAAAATCACTTTTTATACTAAAGCAGGTGATTATCTTGCCAGAATAGCTGTTTTTATCTCTATTGTTATCTTTCTGGTATCTGTTACTCGGCGAAAAGGAAAAATATAGAATTCTCGTACGCATTTCTATAGATTTCAACTAAAAAAAATAGTTATTTAAACCAATATAAACACACTCATTTTTACAAGTTCTGTTTTACCAAGCAGAAACTTTAAAACTTTGCTTCTTTGTAACTCATAAACCTTGTACCTTTGCAATCTTATAAAAAGTTGTGAATTACGTATCAGTAGAAAATATTGCTAAGTCTTTTGGAGAGCGTGTTCTCTTTAAAGATATCTCCTTTGGAATTAACGAAGGACAAAAAATTGGTTTTGTTGCTAAAAACGGAACAGGAAAAACATCGTTACTTAATATAGTAGCCGGGGACGAAGAGCCAGATGATGGTCTTGTAGTGTATCGTAAAAATCTTAAAGTAGCTTTTTTACCACAAGAACCTAACCTAGATCCTAATCTCACCATTGAAGAAACAATTTTTGCCTCAGACAATGACATACTGCATATAATTAATGCCTACGAAAAAGCTTTACAAAATCCAGAAGATGCTGAAGGATATCAACATGCTTTTGAAAAAATGGATGCTGCCAATGCTTGGGATTTTGAAACACAATACAAACAAATACTTTTTAAACTTAAGCTAGAAGATCTAAGTAAAAAAGTAAGTGACCTATCCGGAGGGCAAAAAAAGCGATTGGCACTCGCCAATATTTTACTTAGTAAACCCAATCTTTTATATCTGGATGAGCCAACTAACCATTTGGATCTGGAAATGATTGAATGGCTAGAAGAATATTTTGCAAAAGAAAACTTTACCTTATTTATGGTAACTCACGATCGTTATTTTCTGGAAAATGTATGTAACGAAATTGTAGAGTTAGAAAACGGACAATTATATAGTTACAAAGGTAATTATGCATACTATCTCGAAAATAAAGAATCCCGGGTTGCAAACGAGCAAATTGCTACAGATAAAGCAAAACAATTATATAAAAAGGAATTGGATTGGATGCGTCGCCAACCAAAAGCACGAACAACCAAATCCAAATCCAGAATAGATGATTTTTACGAGATTAAAGACCGCGCTCATAAACGACGTAATGACCATGAAGTACAATTAGAGATCAACATGGAGCGCATGGGAAGTAAAATTCTTGAGCTTCATAAAGTTTCTAAAAGTTTTGATGAACTTATCCTGCTGGATAAGTTTGAATATGTTTTTAAAACAGGAGAACGTATAGGTATTATAGGTAAAAACGGAACTGGTAAATCTACTTTTCTTAATATGATTACTGGTGCTACAAAACCCGATCATGGTAAAATAGTAATTGGCGAAACCATAAAGTTTGGATACTATACACAAAGTGGCATAACCATTAAAGAAGGACAAAAAGTTATTGATGTAATTAGAGAGTTTGGAGATTATATTCCTTTAAAAAAAGGAAGGCAAATTTCTGCACAACAATTATTGGAGCGCTTTTTATTTGATAGAAAAAAACAATATGATTTTGTAGAAAAATTAAGCGGAGGAGAAAGAAAAAGATTATACCTGTGTACCGTTTTAATTCAAAATCCAAACTTTTTGATTCTGGATGAACCTACTAACGATCTGGATATTGTAACTCTTAACGTACTCGAGAATTTTTTACTGGATTTTCCTGGTTGTTTACTAGTAGTATCACATGATCGATATTTTATGGATAAAATTGTAGATCACCTGTTTGTTTTTAGAGGAAATGGGGTTATACAAGATTTTCCTGGTAATTATTCGGATTACAGAATATATGAAGATAGTAAAGAACCCGAAGTAAAAGCACCCGCAAATAGTACAGAAACAACTACAAAAAATACTTGGAAAAAAGATAATAAAGCTGCACTTAGTTACAACGAACAAAAAGAGTTTAGCAAAATCGAACGGGATCTTAAAAAACTAGAGATCGAAAAGAAGGAGATCGAAAACCTGTTTCTTGAGGGTAACTTAGAAGGAGATAAAATTAATGATGCATCACAAAAATTAGAGAAAATCATTCAGGAAATTGAAGAAAATGAAATGCGCTGGTTGGAGCTATCTGAAAAAATGGAAGGGTAATTTGTAAAATCTGACTTTGTACATGACAAAAATTTACGTGATATAGGAGATGAACGAATTTGTCATTCCGTTGAAAAACGGAATCCACTCATTGATAACACTATACCAATACAGATCCCGGTCTCTAGTTTATTCTGAGCATTGTCGAAGGGCCGGAATGACAAAAAACAATAAATACACTTGTAGTTTTCTAAGTACCCATCATTCATGCCAAAATATAGACTTTTGTTATGTACTTAGGAAATCTGAATATAAAAAAGAGCGGATCTAAACATGAGCTTTATATCTAGGACATATTTAAAGTTTCTTTTAAAGTCTACTAATCAACATGGAGTACACTCCCCCTTTGTATACGATTTGGTTACTAAATGTTTTTACAAAAGAAAAAAAAGAAAAGAGTATGTTTCTTTGAAAAGGATACACAGTTCAAACAATAAGATGCCGTATCGTACTGCTAAACTACTATATAAGACCATCACTTATTTTGCTGTTAAAAAGGCTCTTATACTACAAGATTCCTCACAAATGGTATCGCAAATTTTGTCTTTAAACAATTCTATCACTAGTACAACTATCCCCAATGGTGTCTATGATATGATATATCTGGATATGGATAGACTTAAGGAAACTACTACTCTAGAAAATTTATTTTCTTATATGCATAATGACAGCGTACTTATATTTAATTCTATTTACAATAACGCAACTAATACCGCACTTTGGGAGGAAATAAAACAGCACCCAAAAATAACGGTTACTATCGATGTTTTTTGGCTAGGATTTGTATTTATCAGAAACGAACAAGCTAAACAAAACTTTAGTATCAGGACATAACGAATTTGAGTATCCATCTAAAAAAAATAAGCTTACTTCCTTTTACTGGTTTTTTCTGTTTAATTTTGGTATTTCTATAAATTTTCAGGTCACTTTATTCTACCAATGAGTTTTAACAGTCAGTTTTTATTTTTTTTTAGTGCGATTGGAGCATTCAATGGTGCACTTCTGGCTATATACTTTTTCTTTTACGCCAAACCTAAACATGCCTCTAATTATTTTTTAGGCACATTATTAACCGCACTTAGTATTCGAATTTGGAAATCTATCTTTTATTATTTTAATAAAGAGTTATCAAAAATCTACTTACAAATAGGATTATCTGCTTGTTTTCTTATTGGACCTTCTTTATTTTTTTATTTAAAATCTATGTTAAACTCTTCCTCAAAGAAATTAGATCGTTCCTGGAAGTATCACTTTATTTTTTTATCTATCCTTATACTTGTGGTTGGTTACCAATACTCGTATCAAGAACATCCTGGTTTATGGAGGTCTTATTTTATAACAATTATCTACTACCAATGGCTGGGATACATCCTGGCGTCTGGATTTCTATTAAAAAATGTCTTTAAAACTTTAGTAAAAAAGCCAAATAAATTAAGTAGTGTAGAAATATGGATAATTAGTGTTTATCTTGGTAATCTAATTATTTGGATCGCATACAAAACAGTCTCTTATACCTCATATATTGTTGGGGCTCTTTCTTTTTCATTTGTGTTTTATTTATTGGTCTTAATATTATTTTTTCGCAGAAAAAAACATTCGATTCTTTTTAAGGAACAACCAAAATATGCAGACAAAAAAATAGAGGATATTGAAGCTAAAAGGATTTTTGAAGGGCTAGAACAAATAATGAACACAAAAGAATTGTATAAAGATCCTAACCTTAAACTACCGGATTTAGCAAAACAAATTAATATACAACCTCATATTTTATCCCAATTTATAAACGATAACCTAAATAAAAGTTTTCCTTTGTTTATTAATGAATATCGAATAAATGAAGCTAAAATATTATTAGCAAACGATAGTAAGTACACTATAGAGACTATTGGTTATGAATGTGGTTTTAACTCAAAATCAACATTTTATTCCACATTTAAAAAACTTACGGGTATGACTCCTGCACAGTATAAATCTGCACAAGTATAGTATACCAATATATATTCTATATCCCATCATAGTGTCCAACATTATAAATTCGTACACCTGGATTATAAAACATCACTGATTTTATCGATATACCACATACTATTGTCTGTATAAAAAAACAAAATCATGAAAAACATTTTTTACACAATTGTATGTATCCTAATTTTTAACATTACTAATGCGCAATCTGAAGAGCAGCTTATTTCTAATTCTTTAATGAATTATATAGAAGGAACTTCTTATAATAGACCAGAACAAATAAGCAAGGCTTTTTATAAAGACGCAAAACTTTATTTAACTAATAAAAACGACGAACTCTGGGTTGTGCCTTCTGGGGAGTATATAGATTGGTTTAAAAAAGGAGAACAAAATAAATTTAATGGCAGAACTGGCAGAATAGTTGCGATAGATCGAGAGAATGATATTGCAGTTGCTAAAGTAGAAATTTTAATTCCCGGTAAGCAACTAAGGTATACAGATCTTTTTTTAATGAAAAAGTTGGAAGGAACTTGGGTAATTATGAGCAAGTCTGCCTCTAAAAGGATATTTCATAAAAATAATAAGGATCAAATATTATTTATTGTTTCGAATGCTCATTTTTATGGAGATTCAACACTTAAAAACGGTAATAGTTTTGTTGAAATTGTAAAAGCATATCATACGTTTCAAAAAGCTGGGTATACCATTGATTTTGTAAGTCCGGAGGGAGGTCCTGTCCCATTGGCATACATAAACACCTCAGATAATTTACAAAAAGAGTATCTGTACAATAACGATTTTATGGGTGCTCTAAAAAACACAAAAAAACCCGAAGAGATAGAACCAAAAAAATATAAAGCAGTCTATTATGTTGGTGGCGGAAGTGCTATGTATGGTGTTCCTGAAAATAAAAAAATTCAAAATATCTCGATGGAGATATACGAACAACATAATGGTATTATATCTTCTGTATGCCATGGAACTGCCGGAATTGTAAATTTAAAAACGAAAGATGGAAAGTATCTTGTGCAAGGAAAACGCGTAAGTGGATATCCAGATAGTTATGAAGATACCTCGAAAGAATATTTTAAAGAGTTTCCTTTTTTAATTTTAAAAACTATCGAAGAAAGAGGCGGAACCTTTAAATTCTCTCCAAGAAATTCTCCTCATCTGGAAACCGATGGAAACTTAATTACGGGTCAAAATCATTTGTCTTCAGAAATGGTTGCCCAAAAAATTATAGAAGTATTATCTAAAAGAGACATTAAATAAAAGAAACCTTATTTACTTATATACAAAAGCCTAAAAACTACGTATTAAAGAAGTTTTTAGGCTTAGCGCAATAAATAAAAGTAAGTATTTTTACATCATACGACTTCGTTATAGTATTATTTAAACATTCTTACAAATAAACCTTTACGTTTATAATATTGAAGTTCTTTTAAATCTACAGGTTTCTTTTCTTCTGTAAGACATATACTCTCTATGTACTCATCATAGGTCATTCCTTTTTCTTCTAAGAACCCTACCAGATATTTTTCGGCAACCTCGATCCCTCCCGCTTGTTCAATCGAAAGGATTTTTCTGTATAGTTCACTTACCAGATCTATAGTTTTTCTTGGAGGGGCTTTTCTTCTTGCAAAAAAAGAAGATATTTCTCCCGTTTCATCTACTTTAACTTCAAAATCAGTGATTACCCAATAAAACCTTCCGTCTTTTGCCATGTTTTTTACCAAAGCATGCATGTTTTTCTTTTCTTTTAACCTTTCCCACAACCATTTAAAAACCACTTTAGGCATATCTGGATGCCTTATTACATTATGAGGCTGGCCAATCAACTCATACTCCTCATAACCAGATATTTCCATAAAATAATCATTTGCATACTCGATGATCCCTTTAGAATCTGTTTTGCTCATAATGGTCTGTTTGGGATCTAAAATGATCTCTACATTAATCGGTTCTGGTCTTTTTAGTGCTTTCATTTTTATCTATGCTAGTTAATATTTTGGCACAAAACTAGTAGTAACATGAAATTCAAAACATGATAAAAGTCATAGTATTAGTTAGGAAAATTAAGGTCTTCAAAATTTTAACGAACCCTTAACTAGTCGCTATTCACAAGCATTTTTAAATATATGCAAAACACCTTTTTATTTTACGGTGTAACATCTTTTTGTGTATAGCGTCATATAGTCTAAAATTGTATCTTAACCATCTGCAAAGATTACTACATGAAAAACGTTATTGAAATTAGAAGTATCATTCGAAATTTTCAACTCGGACAAGAAACGGTTTATGTACTTAAAGGTATTGACCTGGATATTGCCCGAGGAGAATATTTGGCTATAATGGGACCTTCCGGATCTGGTAAGTCTACACTTATGAACCTTTTGGGTTGCTTGGATACGCCGACTGGTGGAACTTATATTCTTAACGGAAATGATGTGAGCAAAATGACCGATAATGAGTTGGCAGATATACGTAATCGCGAAATAGGTTTTGTTTTTCAAACCTTTAATTTACTTCCCAGAACTACAGCCTTAGACAATGTCGCCTTACCTATGGTATATGCGGGCGTTTCTAAAAAAGACAGGATCATTAGGGCCGAAGAAGTGTTAACAGATGTTGGGCTTTCAGATCGTATGGATCATAAACCCAATCAGCTTTCGGGGGGGCAAAGGCAACGTGTTGCTGTTGGAAGGGCTTTGGTGAATAAACCTTCTATAATCTTGGCAGATGAGCCTACAGGGAATCTGGATTCTAAAACTTCTCTGGAGATCATGCAGCTTTTTGATGAGATTCACGCTGCGGGAAATACCGTTATCCTGGTAACTCACGAAGAGGAAGTTGCAGCGCATGCACACAGAGTTATTCGATTGCGTGACGGGATGATCGAAAGTGATGTAAGGAATAAATAAGTTTATGACATCTTGTTATCTCGTGGATAAAAAATAAGGCTCCGGAAAAGTTTTTACATTCAGACCGTTGACCAAGCTAAACAAAACATTGGTTACCAATGCTGCTGCCAAAGAAGATCCAACTGCCAATTGCGGAGGTGTCATCTTTTTGGAATTTTCTTTATAGGATTCATAAAATTCATAAAACCATTTTAGGTCCATTTCTGTTCTATATTTAAAAAAATCAAGCATATTTTGAATCAAAATTAATTCAAATCGTTCCTTATTTCTTGTTACATCATAGATTTGTTCACTATCCGGGGTTACGACATATACTGCCCCTGCCCAACCAAAGTTTAAAGGATGAATAACCGGTATTCCTTGTTCTTTACATTTTTTATCAAAAACAAAAGGAGTATGTTCTGTATCAAAATCAATAGCATTAATAGCAATATCACAACCTTTTATATATTTTGATATATTATCGGGATCCAAAAACAGATGGTGATATTCTATTTTTGCATTTGGATTGATTGCCAATAATCGCTTTGTTATTGCCTCTACCTTAGATAGATTAACATCACTTTGTTGGTAATTCTGGCGGTTTAAATTAGATAACTCAACCGTATCCCCATCTATAAAAACAAAATTTTCAAAACCTAACCTCAACGCAGTTTCTGCCAATACGCTCCCCAGGCCAACTCCCCCAAAAATTATTTTTACATCTTTGATTTTATCTTGTTGTTCTGGTGTTATATATAGTACATTTTTGTGGTACCTTTCATTATCATGCATCTGCAAAATCTTTTTTTTATTATTACTTATAGTTAATTTTTCTGCCATCATTTCTATTTATTTTTTTTATAAAAAAACTTCTATCAATGATTTTTCCTGCATTGAATTTTCATCTAACCATTTATCCATATTTTCAAATTTTAAAATAACAGGATAGGTTGGGCTACCAAGGCAATTTTTGCGATCTCCAATAATTTGCATATCCAATCCTAAATCCTGAAATGTTTTATGAATCAAAACATCAGACTCTGCTATCATCAAATTGTTTGGTTGGTGGTTAATCACACTTAACGAATGTATCAACAAAAGTTGTAACATCCTTTTGGATTGTATAGATGTATTTTGTAGGCGAAGCAGATTAGAATCTATTGCCAAGCGTCCCAAATGCCATACTTCGTCTACCCTCAAATTTTCTTTTTCGATCGTTTTTTCAATATCTATATCAAATTCATACTCGATAGGGAAAATAATATTTTCAGTTCTTTTGGTAGCTTTTATAGTTCCCAAAAGTTCTTGTTTTGAGTTTCTAAATCCAAAATATACAGATTCATCAAAATGATCCATATCACTTTGCCTCATACTCTCTAACTCCCGGATACTTGATGACCATTGATATTTTTTTAAATAATGAAATGAGTACATTTTAAAAACAAACTCAGATAGTTCAGAAATATTGGACCTGCCAATCTGATATAAACTTATAGTTTCATATTTTCTGATTAAAAGGTCGTCATCTGGCGGGTTAAAGAGTATCATAAACAAGTTTGCTAAAAGATTAACTAGATATAATTATTAAGCAAAAGTATTCTACTTTGATTCCTCAAAATATGTTGTTTTATATTTGCCGTAATTTTTGCAATACATGCCTTACTTAAATATATAAGTGAATAAAAAACGAATCTGAAAAACTGTTTAAACAAGCTTTAATCCATAACAACACTCTGGTTTGTGCAAATGGTATTACTACAAATAAATTTAAACCAAGGACTTAATTTTGACTATTCTTAATTAGTACTTCTAAAATTTGTATTTTGGGGCTAAATTTTAACCAAAATTTATGCAACCATTACATATACTGCTTCTAATAGGAGCATATTTTGGAGTTCTTCTTCTTATTTCGTATTTCACAGGAAAAAATTCGGGAAATGATGCTTTTTTTAAAGCCAACAAACAATCCCCTTGGTATATTGTTGCTTTTGGTATGATTGGGGCATCCCTAAGCGGGGTTACCTTTATTTCTGTTCCCGGGTGGGTTGAAGCCTCACAATTTAGTTATATGCAAGTCGTATTGGGGTACATTTTAGGGTATCTGGTAATAGGCACTATATTGCTTCCATTATACTACAGGCTTAATTTGACTTCAATATACACCTATCTTCTGGAGCGTTTTGGTAATTATTCATATAAAACCGGAGCCTCATTTTTTTTGCTTTCCAGAGTAATAGGTGCCAGTTTCAGGTTGTTTTTGGTAGCAAATGTTTTGCAGGCTATTCTTTTTGATGCTTTGGGGGTTCCGTTCTGGATTACTGTTGTTATAACTATTTTATTAATATGGTTATATACTTTTAAATCGGGTATTAAAACTATTGTCTGGACCGATACCTTACAAACTTTATTTATGCTAATATCTGTAGGTGTAGCAATATACTATATCTCTGGTGGTCTTCAAATTAAAGAATCCAATCTTTTGGCTCATCTGTTAAACAGTGAGCTTTCCAAAACCTTCTTTTTTGATGATTTTAAGAGCGCAAATTATTTTTGGAAACAATTTTTGTCCGGGGCATTTATTGCAATTGTAATGACTGGTTTAGATCAGGATATGATGCAAAAAAACCTTACTTGTCGTAATTTAAAAGATGCTCAAAAAAACATGTTTTGGTTTACTATTGTTTTAACTATTGTAAATTTTATTTTTTTGGGGCTTGGTCTGCTACTAACTCAATATGCGTCTCAAAATGGAATAGATGCGCACAAAGACCAGCTGTTTTCGGTAATTGCCACGCAAAGCGATTTGGGCTTTGGGATTGCTGTATTTTTTATATTGGGTCTTATTGCCGCTGCATATAGTAGTGCCGATAGCGCATTAACCTCGTTAACAACATCTTTTAGCATAGATATATTAGATATTGAAAAAAAATATAGCCCATTAGATCAAGTCAAAACCAGAAAAAAAATACATATCCTGTTCTCTTGCATACTGATATTGGTTATAATTGCTTTTAAGTATATTATAAAAGATGAAAGTGTTATTGCAAAACTATTTAAGTTTGCAGGCTTTACTTATGGCCCATTACTAGGCCTATATGCTTTTGGGCTTTTTACAAAATTCAAGATCAAAGATAAACTGGCACCAATTATCTGTTTAATTTCTGTAATAATATCCATAGTTATAAACCTTTCTTCTCAACTATATATATACATCACAACAGATAATACATGGAGGATTTCTGAAAATATAGCAAAAGAGCTATACTATCAAGTTGGTTTTGAAATACTAATCATCAATGGTTTTATAACTTTTTTAGGATTAATATTGATTCGTAGAAAGTAATACCAATGTACAAGCTATTTCTACTTTTATATCCGCATCTTTAAGTTTTTTGTAAAACTCTGGATTTTCTGTGCCAGGATTAAAAATTACTCTTTCAGGTTTTAAATTTAAAATCTGGTCATAGTATGGTTTTTGTCGAACGGGGTTCAAATACAGAGTTACTGTATCTATATTACCTATACCATCCATCCTGGTTTGAATCCCTATTCCGGCTACTTCTCCTTTTTTAAGACCAATTGCCACAACATCGTGGTTATAATGTACCAATTTAATAATTGCCCTGTTAGAATATCTATCTGGTTTTAAGGATGCCCCAAGCACCAATGTTTTTTTATTCATATATATAACTTAAAAAAGAGAAAAATAGGCTTATTGTAGAATATAATTGAGGTAAAAACGTTAAAAATAGCTTTAAAAATGTTAAAAACAAGTAATCCCTGTAACACAGATCAAAGCATCGCGTCTTATTTATAAAAGATATGATTATTCATAAAATTTAGTTAGTTAGTTACTTAATAATCAAATTTTATTCATAGTTGATGGTTAGTGTTACTATTTGGTTATTATATAAAACCGCCTCTACAAAAATAGGGGCGGTTTTTGATTTTTTAATATTTTGTTAAAATTAAAATAAAGTGTAACAGAATTTACATATCCTCGTCTTACCATTATACATCTGTAATTGCTATACATATTTAGGGAAAAACAGTGTATTTGTATTATGCAATACCAAGTACAATGTATAGCAATCACCAATCAAATAAACGTTACAATGAAAACAATCAATCAAAAAATTATTTTATTCTTTTTTTCCTTATGCTGTCTCTTTCTTACGGCACAACCAAGCAATGAGGCTATAGTTGGAACCTTGAAAGGAAAAATTATTGACAAAAACTTGCAACAACCCATACCATACGCAACAGTTGTGGTTCATGACAGCGCAAATAAAATTATTAGCGGGGGTATAAGCAATGATGATGGGGATTTTATAATCTCTGATATCCCAAATGGAAGTTACACCTTAAAAGTACAGTTTATAGGCTACAAAACGTATTCTCAGCCTATAGAAATTACAAAACAAAATAAAGATGTAAACGCAGGTATTATTGCATTAGAAGAAGAAGCAGAAGCTTTGGATGATGTAACTGTAGTTGCAGAAAGAACTACCATAGAGCAAAAAATCGACCGAAAAGTGATTAATATAGGAAAGGATCTAACTACAACCGGGGGTACAGCCTCTGAAATAATGAACAATATACCATCTGTTAATGTAGATCAAGATGGAAATATTGCACTTAGAGGCAACCAAAATGTTCGTATCCTTATTGATGGTAAACCAACCAATATAGATACTGCTCAATTGCTAAAACAAATCCCTTCTACCTCTATTAAAAAAATAGAACTAATCACTAATCCTTCTGCCAAATACAACCCCGAAGGAATGAGCGGGATCATAAATATAATATTACATAAAAACAGCAATATAGGCTTTAATGGAAACATTAACCTGGGGCTTAATTTTGATAAAAATGCACGATTTAATAGTTCTGTAGATTTGAACTACAGAACTGGAAAAATCAATTTTTATGGTAACTACGGCAATAATATTACAAAACAACTAAACGGTGGGTTTGTATTCAGAGAAGATGAAAATTATAGAACAAATTTTAGTTTTTTAGACAATAATAAATCGCACCTTTTTAAAATAGGTTTAGATTATTTTATTAATGACAACAATACTATTTCTGTATACACCAATCAAAATTTATTTGACGGGCTAACCTCTGGAAATACTAATATTTTATTTATGAATCCTACCCAAAATGATATATCACAAAGTCTGATAAGCGATAGTGATAATTTGGGTTCTACTTATAATTTTGATTATAAGCACAACTTTAAAAAAGAGGGGCACAATATCGAATTAGAAGTAGATTATAATAATTTTAACAGTGATAATGATGACAGATTTAATTTTTCAGGAGGCGATGGATCTCTTGTAGACTACAAAGATATTATTGATAACGAAAGGAACAACACTACAATCAACTTAGATTATATAAATCCTTTAACTGAAAAAACGAAGTTAGAACTAGGATATGAAACCCGGTTAAGAAGGACAAATAATAAATACCAATCTACTTTATTTCCAAATTCCAAATACACCTACGATAGAAATATACATTCTTTTTATGCTACTTATAGTCAAAATTTTGAAAAATGGTCTTATCAACTGGGGGCGCGTGTAGAAAATTATGAGGTTGAAGCAATTTTTAATAGCGAAAAAGTATTTGAAGATGATATTTTTACAGTATATCCCTCTGGTTATCTAAACTATACTCCTGGTGAAAAAAACAGTTACCAATTAAGCTATAGCAGAAGAATTGACAGACCCGGATTAAATCAGGTTAATCCAATTCGAGAATGGAGTACCCCTAGAATAGTTTCGATCGGAAACCCTTCATTAGATCCTCAATTCACTAATTCTATCGAAGCTAATTATACCAGAAAACTGAAAAAAGGATCTATAACAAGTGGTGTTTTTTATAGAATAATTAATGACGAAATTAGTCAAACACTTATAGAAAACCCTGATGTAGAAGAAGGACAGATACTAACCTTTGGGAACTTTGACAACAATTCTGCATACGGTATAGAAATATCTGGTAATTATAACCTAACTAATTGGTGGGGTTTTAATGCTAGTTTTGATCTTTATGGTCAAACACAAAAAGGAATTATAGATAATGTAAGCAAAGAGGTAGATGCTGTTATATATAATTTCAGAATTAATAATAGCTTAAAAGCTACCAAAAACTTAACTTTTCAAGTATTTGGTTTTTACAGAGGAGAACAAGAAGGTGTTCAATTTAAAACAAAACCATTTTATTTTGTAAATACTGGTGCCAGATATAGCTTTATGGGAGGTAAAGGAACCGCTAGTGTTAACTTTAACGATATTTTTAACACCATGCGATTTCGATTTTCTGGAGATAATCCATATCCTCAAAATGGTAAGTTTAAAGGCGAAACCCAAACTGTTTTCTTAGGGTTATCCTATAGGTTTGGAAGTGGAAAAAACAGAAAAGCGGATAGAAAACGAAGAGATAATAATGAAAAATCTGGCGGAGGGATACTTTAAATCACTTCTGGAAAGATAGTATAGCAACAATAAGTTGTTTTACTTGTAAAATTTAATAAAAATTACAGACAAGAACTTATTTAAGTTAAATAATTGCAAAAAAATAATGGATTCTGTAACACAATGAATTTTACAACGTTTGTATATATAGAATCATGGTTATGGTTTATTTGAATTAGCCTTTAAAAAATAGTAACCAAGAAGTTATTACGTAAAAAACGCGAAGCAATATGCTTCGCGTTTTTGTTTTATTTATGTTTTGGGCTACCATTTTAAAATAGCACTTCCCCAAGTAAAACCGCTACCAAAAGCAGCCAAAACCACTATATCTCCTTCTTTTATCTTTCCTTTTTCCCATGCTTCTGTAAGCGCAATCGGAATAGAAGCTGCTGTAGTATTACCATATTTTTGAATATTATTAAATACCTGGTCGTCTGATAGCTTAAACTTTTTTTGTACGAATTGAGAAATTCTTAAATTTGCCTGATGCGGTATTAATATATCTATATCGGTTGCAGAAAGGTTGTTGGCTTGCAAACCTTCATTTATGACTTCAGAAAAACGCACTACTGCATTTTTAAATACAAATTGCCCATTCATATATGGATAATAAGGAATATTTTCTTGTGGGTTTTCTGCAATAATCTCCGGTACCCAATGCTCTGTACTAGGTCCTTCCAGAGATAATTCTTTTGCATGTGCTCCTTCACTATGCAAATGGGTAGATAAAACCCCTCTGCCTTCTTCGTCGCTTCTGGTTAACACTGCTGCTCCTGCTCCATCTCCAAAAATAACAGAAACCCCTCTGCCTCTGGTTGTCATATCCAAACCACCACTATGATTTTCACTTCCTATAACCAAGACATTTTTGTACATCCCGGTTTTAATAAATTGATCTGCAACAGATATGGCATAGATAAAACCACTGCATTGGTTGCGGATATCCAGTGCAGGAATTGTTTTCATGTTCATCATTTCCTGCACTTGTACACCTCCTCCCGGAAAATACATATCCGGACTAAGCGTTGCAAAAATAATTAACTCTATGTCGTCTGCCTTAAGGTTAGCCCTTTCCAAAGCTATTTTGGCAGCCTTAACCCCCATTACAGATGTACTGTTACCATCTCCTTTTTTAATATGACGTCTTTCCTTTATACCTGTTCGTTCCTGAATCCATTCATCATTGGTGTCCATTATTTTAGAAAGATCATCATTGGTTACAATATTTTCGGGGACATAAGATCCTAAACCTGATATTTTTGAAGTATACATATAGCTAATTTATTGTGTATTGAGTATTATTTTATCTTTTATTAAACCTAAAATAAACAATAGAACTTTATTACATCCTGAAACTACTATAAATTCTGATGCTACTCTATATTTTAAGTTTAACCATAGCTCCCCTTTAATATACTAAGGGTAAACAGCTATGCTAAAACTAAGAAAATAAATATCAGGTTTGCTGTATTTTCAGTCTTTATAACAAAGTTATATTGCATAATTTGGATTAAAAAACTATCACACAAGATATGTATTCTTAATATTTTGATAAAAGAAACTTTAACTATATATATGCATATACAACAAATTAGTATGTAAATTACTGTTCTTCAGTATATTATAACGCACATAAATTACTTTTTATTGTAAAAGCATAAAAAACTGAAAACAAAAAAAATCCCAAAGTTCCTGATCTTTTTTTTGAAAGCCCATCAAGTTGTACACACCATCCAGCCAATCCATCATAATTATAACATGCACTTAATAAAGATTCATAATATTAAGGAAATCTAAGGTTAGGAATTGCAACATAAGATTGAGTAGTTTTTTACCCCTGTTTAACTTCTAATCATATAGTCTGTTTCTTCTTATTCGTAACCATATCTTTATCAAACCAATAACCTGAGGGAGCAGGCTCACCAGATATGTTTCCTAAAATGTATTTTGTTTTTGAGGTAATCCAAAGTAAATCAGACTATAAATAAAGGATTAAATTTTTATCTGAAAGTAATGATTGTTGATTTTTAGAATCAAAAAACTAAACAAAAAAATATGTCAAAAATATTTCAGAAAACATGAAAATTATTGCATATCAATAATTAACCTCTTTTAATCATTAATAATTACAACCTAATTGAGCAAAAAAGTGCCAGTTTGACAGGTAGCCTTAATTGGTATTTTTTTTGACTAGTAATTCTTCAAAAGAAGATAATTAAATTAAAACCGTATAAAAATGGCAACAGGAAGTATTAATGTATCTGTAGAAAACATTTTTCCTTTAATTAAAAAATTCTTGTATTCTGATCATGAAATTTTCTTACGAGAATTAGTGTCTAATGCAACAGATGCAACTTTAAAGTTAAAACATCTAACTAGTATCGGCGAAGTAACCGTAGAGTATGGAAACCCTATTATCGAGGTTAAAATCGATAAGGATAAAAAGCAATTACATATTATCGACCAAGGGGTTGGTATGACCGCAGAGGAGGTTGAAAAATATATTAATCAAATTGCATTCTCCGGAGCTGAAGAATTTCTTGAAAAATATAAGGACAGTGCTAAAGATTCTGGAATTATAGGTCATTTTGGTTTAGGATTTTATTCTGCTTTTATGGTTGCTGGCAAAGTAGAAATCATTACAAAATCTTATAAAGATGAGCCTGCAGCACATTGGATTTGTGATGGTTCGCCAACTTTTACCCTGGAAAAACATGACAAGACAGAAAGAGGGACAGAAATAATCTTGCATATTGGGGATGATGACAAAGAGTTTCTTAAAGAAAGTAGAATACGTGAGCTATTGGTTAAATATAATAAGTTTATGCCCGTACCTATTAAATTTGGTACCAAAACAGAAACTTTGCCTAAGCCTGAAGATGCTAAAGAAGAAGATCCGGCACCTACTCAAGAAGTAGATAATATTATAAACAACCCTAATCCAGCATGGACCAAACAACCGGCAGATTTAGAAGATCAGGATTATAAGAGCTTTTATCGCGAATTGTATCCTATGCAGTTCGAAGAACCTCTTTTTAATATTCATCTTAATGTAGATTATCCTTTTAACCTGACAGGGATTTTATATTTCCCAAAAATGGGACAGGATATGAACATGCAAAAAGACAGAATACAACTATACCAAAATCAAGTATTTGTTACCGATAATGTAGAAGGTATTGTACCCGAGTTTCTTACTATGCTTAGAGGTGTGATAGATTCGCCAGATATCCCTCTTAACGTATCTCGTTCTTACCTGCAAGCAGATGGAAATGTAAAGAAAATATCTAGTTATATTACTCGAAAAGTTGCAGATAAATTAACCTCTATGTTTAAAAACAATAGAGAAGATTTTGAACAAAAATGGAATGATATAAAAATCGTGATCGAGTATGGAATGCTTTCTGAAGAAAAATTCTTTGAAAAAGCAGACAAATTTGCTCTTTACCCAACGGTAGATGGTTCTTTCTTTACTTTTGAAGAGTTACAAGAAAAAATTAAAGATTCTCAAACCGATAAAGATGGTAAACTGGTAATTCTTTACGCATCTAATAAAGATGAACAACACTCTTATATTTCTGCTGCCAAAGATAAAGGCTACGAAGTATTGCTTTTAGACTCTCCTATCGTTTCCCATTTAATTCAAAAATTAGAAACCAGTAAAGAAAATATTTCTTTTGCCCGGGTAGATGGAGATCATATAGATAACCTTATCAAAAAAGACGAGGAAACAATATCAAAATTATCTGATGAGGAAAAAGAAATTCTTAAAACAGATCTTGAAAAAGTTGTTCCTAAAGAAAAATATACTGTACAACTAGAAGCTATGGACAGTAATGCTACGCCATTTATGATCACACAACCAGAGTTTATGCGCAGAATGAAAGAAATGCAGCAAACAGGTGGCGGCGGTATGAATATGTTTGGTAATATGCCAGAAATGTATAATCTTATTGTAAATACAAATCACGAATTGATCGGGCAAATTAAAGATGCCAAAACAGATAAGAAAAAAGAACGGTTAATAAAACAATCTTTAGATCTGGCAAGGCTTTCTCAAAATCTATTAAAAGGAGAAGAGTTAACAGATTTTATCAAACGTAGTTACGAAATGATAAAATAGTAGTTAGATTACTACCAAATAAGCTATTAGACCGCTTCGTTGTTACATACACTGAAGCGGTTTTTTTATATATAATACCTAATAGATCCTGAAATAATGATAAAACATTTACTCATTCTTTGTTATTTTTCATCATTCTTGACTGTAAAAAACTTCTGTAGCTATACTTCAACTTAATCCAGCACAAGTGTTATGCAAAAATTTTATCGTTTCAAATGACAAAAAAGCAACTTTGTATTTTAGCATATTTTAAATAAAAATCAGAAAAATATTTTTTTAGTTAGGAATCCTTACTATATTTGTATTGCAATTTTGCATCAACATATAAATACTACAAAATGAATAAATCAATTTTTTATCACGCAGGTTGTCCTGTATGTATTAGCGCAGAACATGACATCGTTAGTCTAATTGGTTCTGATAATATAGAGATCATACATTTAGGGCAAGATCAATCAAAAATTAAAAGTGCAGAGCAAGCTGGTGTACAATCAGTTCCTGCATTGGTGACTCCTGATGGAAATGTACTACACATTAACTTTGGTGCATCTATAGCAGATGTAAAAGGATAATTTTTTAACTCAAATAGTTAGGATTCCTAATAACATATAATCTCCTAACAATCTCACAAGGTATGCTTCCAAAAATATTTTTTTTTCGAAGCATACCTCTATAAATAAGAGGTTAAAAGCATCCTAATACCATTCTAAAACAACTGTTAAAAAATAGTTGTTAGTAAAGTCTTAATTGAAAAACACATGAAAAATATAATTCTAACTTTAGTATTCATTCTCTTAGTCAGCACACTATTAGCTTGTGATACATGTAAAAAATACAATAATAACGATCTGCAAATAATAAAAGCCTCTATTACACATGATGCAACCATTGCCAGTACTATCTGGGAAATCCATGTAAAAGGACAAGCTGGAAAAACCACTCCTGCCCCTGTAGGAAAATTGCACGGCGCACCTGTTTTAGGTTATGTTTTTCCTACTACATTACAGCCAACCGATGTTGGATTTAGTTATACAGAAGGTATTGTTGCTCTGGCTTTAACCTCACATCCTGATTTTGATGATACTCCATTATGGGATGAAAATAGTGATCTAATCTATGATAATGATGGTATTATATGGCATCCCCACTGGGTTATTTTATACAAAGACGAGCGCGTAGAAGGAGGATTATCTGTAAAACAATTCAAAAAAACAGATCCGACAGTAAAATTACCGCCAACCAATCCAGGAATGCCTATGTATATGGACTCTCCAGGTTTTCAGGTTGTTACTAATAAATCCAGTATTAAAGTTATAATCCCAGATTACAGAATACAGAATAAAACTGATTTTAAATTTGATGCCGTCTCTGCATACATGCAAGTAAATACAGAGATCAAAGACAAACCTATGCTTGGTGTATATAAAGTATATAGTGTACTAAGTAAAGATCTGTCTCTGCCATATACGGTAAAATCAAAATAGTATTTTAAATAGTAACACAAAATAAATATATGAAAATAGCAGTTTGGGACACTTACGTGAAACGAAATGATGGAATAGTAATGCATTTTGATATACTTGTTCCTGATTTTATAAAAGATCGTTCTATTGTTTTTAAATTTGGAGAAGATTATCTAAGTAATAAGCCTTTTAAAGTCGAAGCTATTACTTCTGACAAGTGTGTACTTTGTCATATCGAACAAGGAACTATAGAAATAATTGATGATATTAAAATCAAAGGATATTCAATCATCGAGATAGAAAATTGCCAAGAATAAGGCTTTTAAATAATTAGGATTACTAACTTTGCTAATGAGAAAACAAAATTTCTCATTAGCATTTTAAATGAGTAAAAGTATTTTTGATATATCATTTCAACACAAAGACGTTAACAGCAAAATTGTAATTGGACTGGAACGTATTTCAGAAGTTTTTAGATCTCTGTTATGGGAACATGCAAAACTTTTAGGCTTAAGCCCTATACAAATACAAATTCTAATCTTTATAGCATATCATAAAGTAGACTTATGTACAGTAAGCCATCTTGCAAAAGAATTTAATATTACCAAACCCACGATTAGTGATGCGGTTAAAATATTAGAAAAAAAAGAGCTGATTTTTAAAAATAAAACCGCATCAGATAGTAGAAGTTACTATATAAACTTAACTCCGGAAGGACGCAAAAAAGTTTCAGAGACTGAAAACTTTGCTGCTCCGATAAAAAATCAATTACATCACTTTAATACCAAAGAAAAAGAATCTTTATTAAAAATCATAAATACTCTGATTTATAAACTTAATCAATCTGGCATATTATCGGTACAAAGAACTTGCTATGCTTGTAAATTTTATTCAAAAGACAAAAACGAGCACTATTGTAATCTAATACAAACCAGTTTAAAAGATACAGATATCAGGTTAGATTGTGCTGAATTTGAAGAAAGGCTATAAATTTGAAAGTGTAAATACAGTACTGTTTACACACTGTATTTACACTTTATCAAAAAGTATGGTTTATTTTTTTATAGGTTTTGTTGTTTTTTTATCTTTCAAATGTTTTGCATAAAACCCCATCATGGTTTTATACATCGCTATAGAATTTTCTTCTTTACCAAAACCATGACCTTCATCATATCTTACCATGTATGGTACGTCAAATCCTTTATCACGCAAAGCTTTAACGATCTGATCCGACTCGTCGATATTTACCCTTGGGTCATTTGCTCCTTGTACCACAAATAGTGGTTTTTTAATCTTGTCTATTTGATATACCGGGGACACCTCTTTCATTATAGCTTTTTCTTCTGCCACATCTTCATCATACCATATTTCTTTTATGATTTTTAAATAAGGTTTCCAATAAGGAGGAATGGTTTTCATAAAAGTAAAAAGATTAGAAACCCCTACATAATCTACACCACAGGTGTATAAATCCGGGGTTTTGGTTAATCCTCTCAACACTGCATATCCCCCATGGCTTCCTCCATAAATAGCTACTTTATCTTTATTGACCCAACCTTGATCGATCACATACTTTAACCCATCCTCTACATCGTCCATCGCTTTTCTTCCAATTTCTTTAAATCCTGATTCCAAAAACTTCTTTCCATAGCCTCCTGATATTCTAAAATTTACTTGTAATGTTGCGTACCCCCTACTGGCAAACAATTGCGCTTCGGGATTGAATCCCCAAGAATCGCGAACTCCTTGTGGTCCTCCATGTGGATTTACAATTAACGCAACTTTTTTACCTTGTACTGCCTCTTTTGGTAAAGTAATATATCCATTTATAGTTAGGCCATCCCTGCTTTTAAAACTAATAGGGCGCATCTCGACCATATCATTTTCTACTAACTGTGGCATCAAATTGTACAACAACTTAAATTCATCAGTTTTTGTATTGTAAGAATAATAAACCCCGTACAGTTTATCACTTTGCAAAAAAATCAGGTATTTATCCTCTTCATCTGTTTTATCTGCAATAGAATATTGATGATCCGGGAACTTAGTCGTGATTTTTGCGTGCAACTTTTTATAGTAATCGCTTACTGGTACAATTACACTTTTTTCTCCTTCGTATGAAAAATAATCTAACTCATACCCTCTTTTTCTGGATACAGAAAGGTTAGATACATCATATTTGTCATTTGAAAAAACTTTTTTAATTACTTTATCCTCTTTAAGATCGTATAAATAAATCTGAGACTTGTCTGAGTCCAGGTTAGAAACCACATAAGCATCATGAGGATTATCTGTAGCATAGTCAAATCTTAATATAGAAAAAGTATCTTTCCAGTTTAGTTGCTTAATGATTTCATATTTTCCATCTTCTTTTGCATAAAACAGGTCAAAATTTACTCCATCTCTAATTTTTACATACCCCCGTAGGTTTCCATCCTTATCAAAGTTGTATCCTGCAATAGGGTTAGCTGCATCTTCGTTTTTGAATAATTGTTTAATCTCGCCAGTAACTATATTGATTTTATAAGGTTCAAAAATTTGTTTGTTATTCTTGTTCATAGAGATAATCATGTGGTCTTCATCTTCTTTCAAACCTTCAAGAATACTTACTTGAACTCCTTCAAAAGGAGTCAATTCTTTTTGGTCAGATCCATCGATATTTGCTGCAAAAAGGTGATAATCTTCATTTCCTCCTTTATCCATTACATAAACCAAGCGATTATTATTTGCCCAACCATACCCTCTGATCAACTCTTCTTTTTCCTCAATAACCCGGGTGATTTTATCTGTAGCAATTTCTTTTACATATACGTGATTCTTATTATCATCATCTTTCTCTCTGTAGGAAAGGTATTCTCCATTGGGAGAAAAAAGAAAAGTTCTGGCTTTAGGTTTTGCAAAATAATCTTCGACTGAATATTTATAATTTCCTGTATCCAAATTACTTAATTCTACAAGAGTAGAGTCTGAGGTAACTAATTCCGGATTACCAGGTATGGTTTTTTCAGATTTTTCCATTTCTAGTGGTAGTTTCATTTCGCCTTGATAAAAAGTTCCTGTAAGCTTTGTTGCATCAACAGTTGCTATGTATTTAATTCCTGCTTGTTTAAATTCTAAAGTTAATTGATTGTTTTCAAAAGCTACCGTATCCATAGAGAGCCCGGTTGTTCCTTGCGATGGGCTGTCCATTGTTGCTATCAATGCTTCGTCTTTTTTTTCGATGTGAAATGCTAAAGGAATTTCAGCTCCTTGAACAGATAGTTTCCCTTTCCATGTTCCTATAACTTCCTGACCATAAGACTGGGCAAAAGACATACACAATAGTAGGAAAAAAGCACCCCTCGCTTTTAATAAACTTGTTTTCATTAGTATATGAGATTTTAATTAAATAAATTAAGCGTATTTATAAATAGTAAGTAACCTGATTCTGCTTTTTGTTACATTAATTTTTGGTAAAATAGTAAAGAAGTTATCTGCTTGTTCTGTAATCATAATATATTGCCCTGATTTTATGATCCAAAAAAACAAGACAATATTATGAGAGTTTTATACGCCAATATATTTTTCAATCCATTGTTAATAAATAATTTACATTATAAAAAATCCCTTAAGAATTTGTTCTTAAGGGATTGATTTTTGGCACAAAAGTGCTGTATTAATTATTTGCTATTTCATTAAGATCAGGTACATCCTGACCACTAAACGATTTTGAAGAGGAACCACATTGCCCTACTTGTTTCCAATTAGCAGATGTTCTTTCAAACAAATATCCTTGATATGTAACGCGATCTCCTGTTTGATAGGTTTGTGAGCTTGACCAAGGGGATACTCCATCACAAATATCGTTAGTTCCTCCACCTGGATACATAACTTTTATTCCTGCAATATCTCCCGACGAAAGACCATTTCTTTGTGTATTATAGGTTGATCCGTCTTTTTTTACGATAGTGGGTTGGTTATTTTTTGAAAATGCATAAGAACTATATAACATTATAGAGTTAAAATCTAATGAATTGGTATATTCATCGCCATCCTGACCTTGTTGCGCATAAGTCTGAAAATTATGGGATCTGTTTGCCTGTATATTTTCAAAATTAATTGTAATATACTGATCTCTATCTGCTCTGCTTTGCTCATGCCATAATCCAACTGCATGCCCTATTTCGTGTATTGTACTACCTGTAGAGCATCCATCTGCCAAATTAATCGTCTGTTTGCCACCACTACGACCAACAGCAGAAGAACAACCGCTTCCTGTTTGAAAATAAACATAAGCAGACTGGTTTGTTCTTTTTACAAACCTAAGGTTTGTATTTGCTTCCCAATGTGCAATGGCATCGGTAACCCGTGCCTGATTTGGCAAGCTGCTTTGTATTTCATAATATACAGTATTATTTGGCCAACGTCTACCTGTGCGACCTACACTTTTTGCTTCTATTGCTTTTATATCGTTTTCTGTAAATATCATATCTCCTCCTACGATATATTCGTCTCCTATCTTTTCGGCTTCAACAGATTCGCCATAAAGCTGAATAGTTACTTGTTTTCCTGTTGTTTCAGGGTAGGCAAGTTCTTCAATAATTTTTTTCTCAACTATTGTCTGGTTGTTTAAGTCTTTCTGAGGGGTATCTAATTGTTCTTTCTCACAAGAAATAAATGTTGTACATGCAACGAGTGCCAAAGCTCCTAATAAGGTGCTTTTAAAAACTGTTTTCATAATTAATATAATTTGAGTTTGTGTGTATCCTTAACTACAAGATCCTGTTTTTTATTGTTCAAATATCTATGATTTTTTAACCCATATTTAGATTAACTAACAGATATATAGCAAATAAGATGATTATTTTTTTGTATCTTTAAAAGATACATTTTTTCACTAAATCATAATCTTATGACTCCTCTTTTTAAAAAATTACAATTACCTTCGACATTAGACGAGATATTGGTTCTTAATGAGCCTGAGGGATTTTGCAAAGAACTGGACTGTCTAAAAGGTATAACGGTCAAAGAATCTTTAATTCAGGTGTCCGAAGTTGATTTTGCCCTTGTTTTTGCTATCGAAAAAAAACAAATCGAAACTCGTATTGAAACCATATATCCTAAACTTATAGGGGATGCTATACTTTGGTTTGCCTATCCCAAAAAGAGTTCCAAAAATTATACTTCCGAAATTACCCGGGATTATGGATGGGAGGTTCTTGGAGATTATGATTTAGAACCTGTAAGACAAGTATCTATTGATAGTGATTGGACAGCTCTTCGTTTTAGAAAAGTAAATTTCATAAAAAACAGGACACGAAGCAAGGTTTTTACAGTTAGTAGAACTGGTAAAGAAAAAACTACAGAGATTTAATAAGTTGGTATATACTTAATTTTAACTTTTGTTAAATCCTTTCAGGACCAGGTCTGCTATTTACATTAACCTAAATTATTGCTGTTTGAGCAATGATTAGCATACTAATTTTGTTTTTTTTGTTCATATACCTAATGATTATAAATAAGAAAGCTGATCTAAGGTCTTCATAAATCGGTATTGATCCTTAAGGCTTTATTACGATTGGTATAATATATTGAGGTTACCTATATAAATAGATGTTTTTTTTATTTAAAAGCGCAGGATTCGAATCTTGATTATCTTTCATTAATAATACTATCGCAACCATGCAAAACAATAAATGCAAAAAAGCACGATCCCAATAATCTGCATCCATCAAAAACAATGCAAAAAAGAAAAATAATACCATACTGGTTATTAAAACCTTTCTGATAAATATCCCCATAAACAAAAACATTCCGATAGCAAACTCTTCAAAAGGAACTAACGGAGCCATTGTTTCTAAAAAAACGGTATCAAATACTCTTGCATTATTAAAATACTGATCTAAACGATCCAAAAAAAACGGATATTTAATTACATTATAAATACTGGTTAGTATTAAAAAAATTCCAAATAAAATTCTGGTAACCCGGTACATAAAAAATCTAATTCTCATAAGGAGATTTGTGTTAAATATCGCAGAGCAAATCTACAACTTGCATCAATTTTTATTCTTGTAAAAACCTACAGATAACTTGTAAAAAAACAATATAACAAACTAATTATCAGTATTATATATGTTTTTACAAAAAAATACTTGTACAAAATTATCCTTTTTTATTGATTTTATTTTTGTAACTTTAAAATGTTAAAAAAGTGTTTATGAATCGTTACACCTTGAATGAGACCTTTGTAGTGCATCAATACTCTGTTGATGAATGGGAAGTGAAACCTCATAACCATAATTATTTTGAGATAATTTTTATCGAAAAAGGTGAAGGGTATCATACGATAAATGGTATCCGTTTTCCTTATAAAGAAAGTAATATATTTTTACTAGCCCCAGAAGACATACATCATTTTGAAATAGATAAAAGAACTGATTTCACCTATTTTAAATTTACAGAGCTTTTATTTTCAAGTAAAATAAATTTGCCCGACAGAAAGTATTGGTTACAACGCATAGAACAGTTATTACATCATCCAAATATTATCCCGGGGGATGTTATTGCTCATGAAGAAGACCGAAATATTATTTGGGATATCCATAATTTGGTTCTGGAAGAATTTAAACACGAAAAAATATATTATCAGGAAATTATCTCCAATGCAATAAGTACTATTTTAAGTATCATTGTGCGCAACATTTCTGAAAAATATAATCCAAAGAAAAAAGAGACCACTGTAAACCATAATAAGATTGATATGATTTTAAGTCATATCCGGCAACATGCGTATGATAATGACCTTACTAAGATCAATTTTTTGGCAAGTAAATTCAACATGTCACAAAGTTCTATCAGCACCTATTTTAAAAGAAAAACAGGAGAGTCTATACATCAATATGTTACAAAATATAAAATGAAATTGGTAGAATACCGATTACAACATACCGAGTTTACTATTGCTGAAATCGCATATCAATTAGGATATACCGATGAAAGTCATCTTACAAAAACTTTTAAAAAGCACTTTGAAATGTCCCCAAAACAATATCGAAAAGAGCTCGCTATAAATAATTAAACTTTATCCAAAAATTTCGTTTAGTATTTTTGCGAGACGTATACCCCCGGTTTGTAACTGTGTCCTTACAATTGGAAAATAAGTATACATATACTTATACCCCAATTCTTCACCTGCATTAGCAGAACCATACACCTGTTTTGCTAGTTGTTGTGATTCATGTACCCATTCTAAAATAGTTCCTTCTTGGATGGTTTTAATTTTAGATTTTGATACTATATCTGTATTTACAGACATCTCTGTATAGCTCATCCCATAATGATCTATCATTTCACTATCCCACACCTTATGTAAATTAGATCCTTCATCAAACCAACGTATTTGTATATCATTTCCTCCTTTATCTTCTCCTCTTCCTACATGAAGTGGTTGATGTAAATCCCCTATAAAATGCACTAGCATTTTCAAAAAAAACTCCTTATCCTTTGCAGGGGATTCTTTATCTTTCAATACTGCTATACATTTTTCTATTCCTTTTATCAAATCTCCATATTCGCTGGGTTTTTCTTCTCCATATTTCTTATCAAAAGGAAAATTAACATAGTGCCAGGAACTATATTCTTTATACGCTCTGTCGCTTTTAATATCATCGGCAAAATTAGAAACCAATGCCAATCCTTTTCCGTTAAGTAACTTACTTATATTTCGTTTTGCTTTTTTAGTTAAATAGGCCTCTGCTATTTGTCCTGTTACCCTATGTCCTGTTTTACCCCAATCGTATTCTATAGAAAATCCGGGTATAGTAAAAACCAATAAGATAAATAACCAACTGTATTTAAGTTTCATTTGTTTATATTTTGAGACAAAGATAAAAAAGGGTAAGTTAGTGATTTGTTAAAATGATTTATGAAATTAAAGAAAGTTGAACTCATAAAACAATAATTAATTTTAATCAAAATATGCGGTCTGATTTATTGGTTTATCCTTTCATTTGTATTTCTTATATTATTTAAAAAAAAAGAAATCATCCATAAACTAAAGAATTAAAAAATCTGTTTGTTAGTATAACTTATGATTTACTATATTATAAACAAATTATGCACACCCCAACCTATATGAAAAGTACATTTTATTTATTTATACTCTTTATTACCTTTTTTTGTTATGGGCAAGAAAAAGAATATAATTCTGCTATTATCAAAATTAATAAGTATATAGAAGGCACTTTGGTAACTCCTTATTCTGAAGATGATAATGTACCTCTAATTATTTTTATAATGGATGCAGGTGCTATTAACAGGGATGGTAATGACCGAATGTCAAAAAATGATACCTTTAAACAATTATCTCACGAATTAGCCCGTCAGGGCATTGCTTCTTTTCGATATGACAAAAGGCTTTTTAAAATGGATGGTTTAGGCATCAAGGAGCACGAAATCTCTTTAGATCATTTTATAAAAGATGCTGCCTCAGCTATAGAATATTTTACAAAAAAATATAAAAAAATAATTGTTGCCGGTCATGGTCAGGGATCTCTTGTTGGCATGATAGCTGCCAGACAAAATATTAATGGCTTTATTTCTATAGCAGGAAATGCCAACTCTTTGGATCAAGTGATCATTGACCAAATTGCAACTCAAGCCCCTGGTTTGGATAAAAGTGCTTATACCGCTTTTAAACAATTAAAAGAAAATGGCAGAGCTACTGGTTATGACCCAGCCCTAGAATCTATTTTCAGGTACGATCTACAGCCATTTATGAGATCCTGGATAAAATATGACCCTTCTGAAGAAATTTCAAAATTAGAAATACCTATATTAATTATTCAAGGAGGTAAAGATCTGCAGGTAAAACCAGAACAAAGCGAAAAACTTAAAGAGACTGTTCCCCTTGCAGAATATCTGTTTATACCAGATATGAACCATATATTAAAAGAAATTAAAGGGAATAGACTAGAAAATCATAAGTCCTATAATGAGCCCTTTAGAAAAATAATCCCCGAAGTTATTACAGCTATTGTTAACTTTGTAAATAAATAGTTTCTAAAAGAAGTATATAATCTAAATCCCTTAAAACCTAATGCCCGATAGCATTATATTTTCTGATATTGACGGAACACTTTTAAATCCTGACAGAGAGCTTTCTGAGCTTACCATTTCAGAAATCAAAAGAATAAAAAATAATGTCCCTGTAGTTCTGATCTCTTCAAGAATGCCTGGTGCAATGTATCATTTACAAAAAAAACTAGATATCCTGGATCAACCCCTGATATGCTATAATGGCGGACTAGTTCTGGTAGATCAAAAACCTGTACATTCTACTTTTATACCAGTGGATATTATAGAAAAACTTAAGGCTTTTAATAAAGATCAAAAATTTCATATCAGCTTATATCACGATAACGACTGGTTTGTTCCTGAAATGGATTTTTGGGCCAACAGAGAAGCCAATAACACCAAAGTAAACCCGGTGGTCAAACCAATACAAGAAGTTATCCATGACTGGAGAGCAAACCATAAAGGAGCTCATAAAATTATGTGCATGGGCGAAGAATATTATATAGATAAAGCTTATGCTTTTTTAGAAAACTATTTTGGGGACATATTACACTTATATCGCTCTAAACCCACTTATATAGAAATTGCCCACAAAAATATTTCAAAACTAACAGCAATAAATCTACTGCTTACTATGCATTTTAAAATTCCAATTTCTAAAGCGATCGCCTTTGGAGATAATTACAACGATATAGATATGCTTAAAGCAGTGGGCACAGGTGTAGCTGTAGCAAATGCCAAACCAGAAGTTTTGCAAATAGCAGATATTATAACCCTGGCAGGAAAAGAGGATGGAGTAGCCATATACATTAAAAAAAATATTTTAAACTGTGCAAAAAAATAATAATATAATAACTGGATTAGTATTTGCTTTTGTAATGTTCAATGTAATGATTGGCTGCAAAACTACACAACAAATAACTACTACAAACACCTCTCCTATTAGTGTTTCTATGGATCTTGTTAACATTGTGGAAGACAAAGTTAAAATAGAAATTAACGTCCCTGATCTGGATGTAGACACCATAAGTTATTATATGCCAAAAATTGTTCCCGGGACTTACCAAAATAACAATTACGGAAAATATCTCGAAAACCTTCAAGCTTTTGATAAACTAGGAAATCTTTTAAAGGTGGTAAAACATGGGGATAACCGTTGGAAAATAGATAATGCAAAACAACTACATAAAATCACATATTGGGTAAACGACACCTTTGATTCTGAAGATGAAAATGACGTTTTTTCGCCTACAGGATCCAATATTTTAAAGGATAAAAACTTTGTTTTAAACCTTTATGCATTTATAGGATATTTTACCGGTATGAAACAAAACGAATATAAATTATTTATCAAACATCCATCTGTTCTAAAAGCTTCAACATCACTCGAAGAAATATTTTCTGAACACTCCTCTACTACATCCAATACAGATATTGACTATTTTCTTTTTAAAAGATATGCAGATGTTGTGGATAACCCTATCCTGTATACAAATCAGCAAGCTGTTTCTTTTTCTGTTAATGATATAGAAATACAATTATCTGTTTATTCTAACAATGCAACACATAGTGCTTCAAGTTTAGCCCCGCAAATAGAACACATGATACGAGCTCAAAAAAGTTTTTTGGGAGCGATTAATTCTACAAAAAAATATAGCATCTTGTTATATCTTTCCTCTTCAAAATCTGATGACGCCCAAGGGTACGGAGCCTTAGAACATAACACCTCTACTGTTGTTGTACTACCAGAATCATTACCCCAGGAAAAACTTAATGAAGCACTTACAGATGTGGTTTCTCATGAGTTTTTCCATATTGTCACTCCACTAACCCTTCATTCTGAAGAAATTCACAATTTTGATTATAATGCTCCAAAAATGTCTGAACATTTATGGTTATATGAAGGAACCACAGAATATTTTTCGATATTGTTTCAAATTTCGCAAGGGCT
Source organism: Aquimarina sp. (assembly GCF_977115655.1). Classification (NCBI taxonomy): domain Bacteria; kingdom Pseudomonadati; phylum Bacteroidota; class Flavobacteriia; order Flavobacteriales; family Flavobacteriaceae; genus Aquimarina; species Aquimarina sp. The sequence goes on along the minus strand of NZ_CDSBKO010000022.1, from coordinate 6,060 downwards.
TATCACAAAAAAGCAGTTTTTTGAACGCATAATCGACAAAATCGAAGCAGCTTCTTCATTCGATGAATCTTTCTCTTTTACTACTATGAGTAAGAATATATTAACAGATCCTTATCGTGAAAATTACAGAAATGTTTATGAAAAAGGAGCTTTAATATCTATGTGCTTAGATATCATTATGAGAGATAAAAGTGAGGGGGCATACGGTATATTGGATCTTATCAAAAACTTATCCAGCGAGTATGGAATCAACACCCCTTTTGAGGATCATAAACTCATTAAATCTATAGAAAAGGCTTCTTATCCAGAGGTTAGTGCTTTTTTACAAAAACATGTAATGGGAACCACCCCTATTGATTATGAATTTTATCTTAACAAAATAGGGGTACACTATGCCATAGAAAATGTTCCTTCCTCCTATTTTATTTTTGAACAACAACCTTTTGTTACTGGTTCTGATGCTTCTAAAGAAGTATCTTTTACCTCAGACATCCCTTTTAATAGTTTTTTAAAAGGTCTTGGTATTTTAGAAGGAGATGTTTTATTAAGCATTGGTAAAAAAGAATATAATCTTAAAAACATCTACGATCTATTTGGGGATTCTAATAAATGGAAGGTTGGAGATGAGATCACATTTAAGATCAGGCGCAATAATAAAATTAAGGCGCTTACATCTACTGTAATCAAACCTACTGTAGAAAAAACAATACTGCAACAAGACATAAATGCTACAGAAAGACAAAAAATGCTGTTTAAAAAATGGGTTAATGAATAAAACTTCTAATCCTATGCTCTTTAATCTTATTCAAATTAAATGTATTTTGCACTTTATCTTAATTAATTTAAAAAATCAAAATGGAAAACATTCCTTTTTTTACAGACGACACCATTGTTTTTGGTATTCTATTATTTTGTTTAGGAATAGTTTTTCACACTTCTTCTATAAAAAAAGGCTTCTGGAAAACCTTCTATAAATTTGTGCCCGCTTTATTATTATGCTATCTCTTACCTGCTATATTTAACTCTTTAGGAATAATCTCCCCAGAATGGAAAGAACTAAATGCAGATGGTATATTGGTAGAAAAATCCTCTAAAGTATACTATATAGCCAGTAGATATTTACTACCCGCATCCTTGGTATTAATGACATTAAGCATAGATCTTAAAAGCATTTTTAACCTGGGACCAAAAGCATTAATAATGTTTCTAACAGGTACTATAGGTGTTATTATAGGAGGACCTATTGCTATTTTACTTATTTCTATAATCTCTCCAGAAACAGTTGGTGGGTCAGATTTTGATGCTATCTGGAGAGGTCTGTCTACTTTGGCGGGTAGTTGGATTGGTGGTGGAGCAAACCAAGCGGCAATGTTAGAAATTTATAAATATAATCCCGAAAAATACGGTGGTATGGTATTAGTAGACATCGTAGTTGCCAATATCTGGATGGCAGTGCTTTTATTGGGGATAGGAAAAAGTGATAAAATTGATCGTTGGTTAAAAGCAGATAATAGTGCTATTGAAGCCCTAAAACAAAAAGTATCCAGTTATGCAGATAGTATCACAAAAAACCCATCGTTGGCTGATTATATTATCATGCTTTCTATTGCATTTACCACTGTGGGAATAGCACATTGGGGAGCATCAGGAATATCTGGTTTACTATCCAATAATTTTGAAATCTTTAATGATAAAAGCTCTGCCCTATCTTCATTTACATCAAAATTCTTTTGGATGATTACTATAGCCACGGTAATTGGGATTTTATTATCCTATACCAAAGCCAAAAAATACGAAGGGGCCGGAGCCAGTAAATTAGGAAGTATTTTTATCTATATCCTGGTAGCTACCATAGGAATGAAAATGAATATAAGTAAAATTTTTGAAAACCCCGGGCTTATTGCAATAGGTTTGGTTTGGATGACGATCCATGTACTGCTACTTGTTGGAGTTGCCAAATTAATAAAGGCACCTTATTTTTTTCTTGCAGTAGGCAGTAAAGCAAATATAGGTGGTGCAGCATCTGCGCCAGTTGTAGCTGCAGCATTTCATCCATCCCTGGCTACCGTTGGTGTTCTTCTTGCTGTTTTTGGATACGTCATAGGAACTTATGGTGCTATACTATGTACTATACTTATGCAAATAGCTTCTGGAAATTAGTAGAAAAAGGATATTAGATTATAAAAAATCTATGTTCGGATTTAAAATAAAACTCGCATATTTGTGTCCCGAATAAAAAATCAAAAATTGTACATGAAGTATTTTTCTGCCTTATTGTTTTTAATGGTTCTTTTAACCAATTGTAGTTCTCCCAAAAAAGGAAATGTTACTATTACAGGTAATATTAAAGGATTAAAAAAAGGAACGGTGTACTTACAAAAAGTACAAGATACAATATTGATTAATATTGATTCTGTAAAAATAGAAGGCGATTCTGAATTTGTTCTGGTATCCAACATACAAGAACCCGAAATACACTACTTATACCTGGATAAAGATGATGGAAAGCAATATAATGACCGTATCGATTTTTTTGCAGAACCGGGAGAAATAAGCATTACTACCTCTGTTCGTGATTTTGAAAAGGACATAAAAATAAAAGGAGGAAAAAATCAAGAAAAGCTTGAAGAATATAAAAAAATGCTGCAAAGGTTTAACGAAAGAAACCTTAAAATTATAAAAGAAGATTTTGAAGCCAGTAAACAAAATGATGAAGAAAAATTAATAGAAAATGATAAAGCATACAAAAATCTTCTGCGCCAAAAATATCTTTACACTATTAATTTTGCTATACATAATAAAAAACTAGAAGTTGCTCCTTATGTTACCATAAACGAAGTTTATGACGCAAACTTAAAATATCTGGATACAGTGGCCAAATCATTAAGCCCAAAAGTAAAAAAATCATTATACGGTAAGCAATTAATACAATACATTAAAGATCGTAAAGAGTTAGAGCTTAAAAATGAATAAAAACGAAGGTGTCTAAAAAGTAATTTTTGACAAAATTTAGTTCAAATATGAATACTAATTTCTAAAAAAACACTGTGTTTCTTTCTATTTTATCTATATCGTTTAACCCGAATAAAATTTATTATTTCATAACATACCCCGTATTTCCTTAAGTCTCTTTATATTTATATTTTAAATATCTTCGATACTCTTATCTACTCAATTTAATAATAGAAAAAAGGATGTATTAAATAACACAACCACACTATAAACGATACCAATAGCAATACATGCTAAAATGGATAACATTCCTACAAGATATATTAATGCAACACAAAAAGAGTTAAGTTTTTCTAAAAGCTTTGGGATAAGACGTATTCAAAATTTACTTTCTGGAAAAGACATGATCCAAGAAATTCATAGGCACGATTTTTTTTATATGTTAGCTATAAAAAAAGGTGCAGGAAATCATGAAATAGATTTTAAACCGTATCCAGTTTCTGATAATTCAATCTTTTTTATACGCCCTGGTCAAGTACATCAACTTATGCTTAAAGCAGGAAGCAAAGGGTATCTAATGAGTTTTAAAACAGATTTTTTCTACCCAAACAATAGTCAACCCAAACATTTATTACGTAAAGCCAGTGCTACAGATCTTTATGTATTAGATAGCAATAGATTTAAAAAAATATTTTCAATATTAACTTATATTTTTAAAGAGTACACCAATAAAAACAAAGGATATATAGATATTATTAAAGCAAATCTAATCATTTTGTGTACAGAACTCATTAGGCAGGACAGTAAAACACAAGCAAACAATAATAATACACCCGCACAAGAGCGTCTGCAGCATTTTTTAGAACTTTTAGAAATACATATACACAAACATAAACAAGTTTCTGAATATGCCAATATGCTAAACCTTTCTAACTATCAGCTTAACACAATTCTTAAATCAACATTAGGCAAAACGTGTTCGGAACTAATTAATGAATATATCATTTTAGAAGCCAAAAGACATCTTATTGCTACTACCAGTCAGGTTATTCAAATAGCATACCACTTAGGTTATGAAGATGTTTCCTATTTTATTAGATTTTTTAAAAAACATACTGGATATACTCCCGAGGCATTTAGACATAATTTTAAATAAGTCCTATATAACTAAGCTTTTGTCCTGTTATAAAAACTACTATAAAACCTACTTTTGGTAGCAAGTAAAAAATAAACTTATACCTATTGTACTTTGAATTTACTATAGAAGAAAAATCGACTATTTTTTATTGCGGTAAATTCAAAGTGTAAATGGTATTATATAAACTATAATTAACTATGAATCAAAAATGGGACGACAGATATAGAGATGTAGAATTTGCTTATGGTAAAGAACCTAATATTTTTTTTAAAGAATGGCTTTTAAAACTTGACCCAGGGTCTATATTAATGCCTGCCGATGGAGAAGGTCGCAATGGGGTATTTGCAGCTCAATTAGGTTGGAAAGTAGATGCTTTTGATATTAGTATTGAAGGTAAAAATAAAGCATTACAACTTGCTAAAGAAAATAATGTTTCTATACACTATATTGTTGAAGATTTAGATCTATTACAATATGAAAAAGAAACCTTTGATGCAATCGGACTTATATATGCACACTTTCCTGCAGAAAAAAAGGCAATATTTCATAAAAAATTAAATACCTATCTCAAACCAGGAGGAGTAGTCATTTTAGAAGGGTTTAGTAAAAATCATATAAACTACAATAAGCGAAATCCAAAAGTAGGAGGTCCAAAAGATCTGGATACGCTTTTTTCTGAAGCAGAAATAATTAATGACTTTAAGAACTATGATACTCTACTATTAAAAGAAGAAGAAATTCTTTTAAATGAAGGCAAATATCATATCGGAAAAGGTTCTGTAATTAGATTTATAGGAAGAAAAAAATAGCACCTATTTATTAAGGCATTCCTTTACCATTCTTTTTCAGGAAATAACACAAAGCATCCAATATACACAAACCCTTTTACAATATAGTAACACAAAAACAATAAAAACATACACGCAAGTTGCCGTAAATAATTTTAAATCAATTAGAAATCTGCTAGATTTGTAATAAATATAATGGATGTATGTGTACCAGTACACATACTCTATTGTTACCAACTATGCAAAAACTCACTCTAATATTATTGTTGATCTTTGGATTTGAACTATATAGTCAAGAATCTGACTATAGACTAATATCTGAATCTGACATTAGCGTGAAATACGAAAAAATAACTGACACTGTAAATATTAAAAAGTCTCGGATTGCTTTAAAATGGAAAATATTAAAACCAGAAGTTAAAGAAAAAATAAGAACTAATATTGCGGAAAAGAAAAAAGACATAAAATCTGACACTACTAACTTGTCCAAAATTTACTATGTTGGAAAAAAAGAAAATGTTGAATTAAAAATAAATGGAAGGTTATTAAAACCAACTGTTTCTTTAGCTAAATTTCAATATATATCCATATATGGAGATAGTATTTATAAAATTGATTTGGGAACAATATCAAGATATTCTAAAGTAAAAAGTGCAGAATTAATTCTAAAAGATTTAAAACGAAGAGCAGAATTAAAAATTGATTCAAAATATTCGCTAATAAACATTGAAGTCGAACACATAAGAAATCTAACCGATATATTAGAATGGGAAAGAAGGTTTGAGGAAAATGCGAAAAAAATAAAAGAATCTGGAAAAGTACCTGAAATTCCGGATACTATAGAAGTTATTGAAAAGGAAGTAGTTTTAATTAAACACAAAATACCTAAAAGAAAACACAGTTGGTAACAAGGTATAAGAAAAAATAGGGCTTTTGGGCTTAATCAAAAGGTCTGTGTTTATTTGCCAAGTCGCCAACTATAAAATTTGTCGTTTATTGAGAAAAAAGATAAAAGCAAAATATTTATATTTGGCTTAGTACCAATATTAAACGTATCGCTTATCACCTGCCCTACGTTTCTTATACGAGACGTTAGGTTTAATTTCAAAAAGTCACGCAGACAAAATTTTCTAATTGGATTGGTAAAAAGTAGGATTGAAGGACGCTTTTTTATGCAGTAGG
>NZ_CDSBKO010000021.1:0-83576 GCF_977115655.1 Aquimarina sp. | reverse complement strand
AATTACTACCTGGATATCAAGAAAATTCTATACTGTAGTTGCTCGGATGCATACGCTTAACCATGTAATTAATCATACAAAAACACCGTTGCAGGTGATTCAAAAAAAACATTTTATCAATCCATGAACTATCAAACATTTCAACCTCATCCAGATTTAGAATCTCTTGTTAGTTGTTATTGGACTTTAGAGATTCCTGCAGAAAATGAAGCGAAAAGACAACGGATAATACCAGATGGTTGTATTGAAATGGCATTTATTCTTGGAGACGATATAAAGCGATATACCACACAAGATGAATTTATTATACAACCGCGTGCAATGGTACTCGGACAAACTATAGAACCATTTAATATCGAGCCAACAGGTTACGTAAATACATTTGCAATTAGATTTTACCCCTATGGGTTTGCCAATTTTGTTACTATACCTATTAAAGATTTAGCAAATAAAGAAACTCCTATAGAATTATTGTTTGGAGCAAACACCGCTAAAGAATTGGAACAAAAAATAATTCAAGCAACAGACAATAAACAACGAATTGAAATCATAGAAAACTTTCTTTTAAAAAAGCTAAATAACAAAACAACCATTGACAATATTGTAAAAAAGACCGTTGATGCTCTTTTATTATCAAATGGAACGGAATCGATAACGACCATTCTTAAAGAAGACTTGTCTAAAAGAAGACAACTCGAAAGAAATTTTAAAAAGCAAATTGGTGTTAGCCCAAAACAACTTGGCAAAGTAATTCGACTTCAAACTGCATTAAAAATGTTGTTGCACAAAAAAACGGATACCTTAACCAATATTGCATACGAAAGTGAATATTTCGACCAAGCACATTTCATAAAAGACTTTAAGGAGTTTACAGGAATCAATCCGAAGGAGTTTTTAGGTAACGAAAACATGGCTCTTTCAATCCTCTTCTACAAATAAATAAAGATGTCGCATTTTTACAATTTCAGACCTCGCAAATAACTCATATTCGTACTTCTAAATTTAAACAGTAAATATGAAAAAGACAATACGCTATAGTACGATTATACTTTTCTTTTGCATTGTAGCTTGCAAAGGTCAAGACAAATCTAATAGCCAGAACCAACAAACTGATTCAAACAAAACACAAAAAATAAAGAACGATATGAAAAGTTTTATTTCCATTTTTGAAATTCCGGCAACAGATATTTCAAGAGCAGTCGATTTTTATCAGGCAATTTTGGACATTAACATTGAAAAAATGGAATTCGCAGAAATGCAAATGGGAATATTCCCATACGAAGGGCAAATGGTTACAGGAGTTATTATGAAAGCAAAAAACTACAAACCATCGGCTGATGGAGTGACCATATATTTAAATGGAGGAGATAACCTTCAAACAATTCTTGATAAAGTCGAGAAAAATGGTGGGAAAATAATTGTTCCCAAATCACTTCACGCAGATGAAAGCGGATATTATGCACTATTTATCGATTCGGAAGGCAATAAAATTGGTCTGCACTCCCCAAACTAAACGCAGAAAAAGATCGAACGAACAATCGTATAGATGGCTCCGCCATCGTTAGATAGCAGAGTACTCCTTGCACAATCCTAATGGGTTTATCAAAGCACCACCTGCCCCCATACGGGTTTCTTATACGGCAGTTTATCAAATCAAAGTTTACTTAGTTTGTCACAAAAATATATCCTTTTCTATTACCTCTGGGTATGGTAATAGATATGGATTATACAAAAGCCAACAAATTGGCGTAAATTTACCCCAATACAAACCAAAAGCAAAGTTTTTATACAAACTAACGTTATCAAAAATTATGAAAAGAGCATTTTATAGTATTTTATTTTTATTACTCAACTTGTATTCATTTGGTCAAACCGAAAAAAACAGCAGTAATAAGATTGCATTGGACTACATGGAAGCTTATGGCAATTGGGATTTTGATAAAATGAAAACCTTTTATTCAGAAAACATACATTTTGAGGATCCTACTGCTAAAGAAGCTTTTAAACAATCTTTTGTATTTGATGGAAAAGATAATGTGCAAAACTTTTTCAAAAATGTTTTTAAAGATAAATTTAAAAATGATAAACCTCCTTATATTAATTTTATCATAGAAAAAAGCTACACTTCTGGGGTACATACCATTATTAATTCAACATTTGAATGTATATTGCCTACATCATGGTTTAAAGAAAACAGTACTGAGACCGTTCTCATATCCGTTCCGTTCACAACCATTTTAACTATAGAAAATGGTTTAATTAACCGTCATATAGATTACGGAAACTACGCAAAATACTTTGAACAGATAAATGCTCAAATTAAGAAGTGAAAATTTTTGCCAGTCAAGAAAAAAAAGGGGCACTCCTATCCCCTCTTTACCGGTTTTACTTACATAGCTTACCAAAATACGGGCAGGCTCAGAACAGGCTAAACAGATCTTATATATGGTGGTTCATCAAATCGAAATATGCTCCAAACCTTATTACTTGCTTTACCTACCAACACGATTTTGCGTATAAAGAACTTTTACCCATTGGAAGATTCGTGTAAATGAACTATATTTACCATTCAAGGCACTCCATAATTTGTATAATTCATTGCGGTTGAATTCTTAATCAGAAGTCAATGCAAGTTTGCTATCTTTAGGCTACGACAAAAAGAACTCTACAGGTTTTTCTGCACCGTATCATAGCCAAATCGTTACCAAATATGCAACAAAGAAAACTAACGCAATGAAAAGGATAATAAGAAAAATCTAATATATAAAAATTGGTATATGCCTGAGATATCTTTTGAACTTCCTTTCTTCACTAACCTATTAATTTTATTAGTTGCAGCAAAATTATTAGGCGAAATATTTGAACGGTTTCAGCAACCTTCTATGATTGGAGAAATATTGGCCGGAATAATTTTGGGACCTAGTCTATTTAACCTAATTCATAAGACAGAAGAAATTAAAGTCGTTTCTGAAATTGGAATATTTCTTTTAATTATTATGGTGGGTTTAGAAATTAACATTAACTCAATACTTAAATCATTAAAAGGGAGAAATCTTTTAATTTCATTAATGGCCTTCTTTTTACCTATTATAAGTGGTGCAAGTATTGGTTATTGGTTTAACCAAGACATTATGACATCATTGTTTATCGGGCTCTGTGTGGCTATTACAGCTCTTCCTGTTAGCATCAGAATTCTTATGGATTTAGGTAAAATAAATAGCAACATTGGCCAAAAAATAATTTCTGTAGCAATTTTTGACGATGTCCTGGCTTTAACAATTCTTGGTATTCTGATCAATATTAAGGATACAGATTTTTCTGTATTATCAATTGTAAAGGCAGGTTCAATTTCTTTATTAAAATTAATATTATTTATTGTTGTTTTAAGCCTTGTTTACTTTTTAATAAAAAAAGTTCTTCAAAGAGGTGATTATATTGAAAAATCATTAAACAAACTCATATCATTATTAAAAGGCAAAGAGCCATTATTTGCTTTGTTTTTTGCATTCATATTATTGTTTTCGACATTTACAGAGACATTGGGATTGCATTTCATTGTTGGTGCCTTTTTTGGTTCAATGCTAGTAAGTGAGCAGTTAGTAGGAAAAGAGAATTTGAAAACAATTGAAAAAACTACAAGTAATATTGCAATGGGTTTTTTAGCTCCGGTATTTTTTGCTGGTATCGGTCTTGAATTTAACTTATTATCTGTCAACAACATTGGGCTTTTAATGGCAGTACTAGTTATTTCATATTTATCAAAAATTATTGGGGGTTATATAGGAGGAAGATTTGCAGGACTTAATGGAAAAACTTCTTTGACTATTGGAATAGGTCTAAATGCAAGGGGAATAATGGAGTTAGTAATTGCTAATATTGCTTATAATGCTGGACTAATTAGTATAGAGATTTTTTCAATACTTGTAATAATGGGAATTCTTACAACCTTATCTACACCTTTCTTATTAAAAAAAGCATTTAAACATGAATGAAAACACACAACGGGTAGTCGGGTAACAATAAGGAAAGATTTTATCAATAAAACTGGGAGTACACCCCAAAGTAACCTATCAATACAAATTCAAGAATACATATTTGCAAAGTAGCTACTCCCCAATAACCAAGGATAGTTTTGTCCTGGAAATCGATGGGGTGGATAATCATATTTTTGAAAGTTATCTCAAAAAAGTTAACCTTACAAAATCCTAAAAAATATAAGACTGCGGTAATTGACAATGCAGCTTTTTACTCCACAAAAAAAAATAACGATACCAAAAAAGATATCCCTTCTAAGAATACTTGCCTATAACCCTTAACCGAACCTTTGTAAACAAATAATACCATTTTAACTTTGAAATAGCACTAATAAATTGTTTCTTTTTCATCTATTCTTCGTTAAAAAACATAACCGTAACTACAGCTATGCTTGATACCAGATCAAGTCTGGTACAAGCTTTTTGCCTTGAATACTTAAAAAATAAATTCAATTTCTATACGCACTATTTCAAAGTTAAAATGGTATAAGATAAGGGTTCAAAAGCCACCCCATTCAAGACTATAAAAGACATAAAATAACGACTTGTACAAAAAGTATGTCAAATGCACAAAGAATTTATAAAACCAATAACCAGAAATCATCATTACAAAAACAGCTTTTTAGCACACTTTTAAGGTTTATCTCGCTACCGCTTTGTTCTCCCATAATTAATGTATTCAACTCCCTTATTTTAAGGTTTGGCATCAATACCAGATCTTGCAATACTAAAAACATCTTCCAGATCTTGCATATTCTTAAAAATATAATAACCTTTACCTGAAAATAAACAAACATTTGTCAAAAACTTGGTTTCTACTTATGTTTGTATTCAGATTTTTAAATTTAGTATATGGGAAGAGCTTTTGAGTTTCGAAAAGCACGTAAGATGAAACGCTGGTCTGCAATGGCCAAAGCGTTTACCAGAATTGGTAAAGATATTGTAATGGCTGTAAAAGAAGGCGGACCAGATCCTGCTTCTAACTCTCGCCTTAGAGCAGTAATCCAGAATGCCAAGGCTGTGAACATGCCTAAGGACAATATCGAAAGAGCCATCAAAAAAGCGTCAGACAAAGATCAAGGAAACTATAAGGAAGTACTTTTTGAAGGGTATGCACCTCATGGAATTGCTATTTTGGTAGAAACAGCCACAGATAACAATAATCGAACGGTTGCCAATATAAGATCTTATTTTAATAAATGTGATGGCAATTTGGGAACATCCGGTTCTGTAGAATTTATGTTTGACCATACCTGTAACTTTAGGATTAATAGTGAAGGTCTGGATCCTGAAGAATTGGAGCTTGAGTTTATTGATTATGGAGCCGAGGAGGTATTTCAAGATGAAGATGGTATATTGATATATGCCCCCTTTGAGAGCTTTGGTGCCATACAAAGAGAATTAGAAAACCGTGAGATAGAAATTCTGTCTTCAGGATTTGAGCGTATCCCACAGGTAACCAAAAAACTAACTCCGGAGGAAGCTGCCGATGTAGAAAAATTATTAGAAAAAATAGAGGAAGATGACGACGTGCAAAACATTTACCATACAATGGAAGAATCTTCTTCAGAAGAATAAAAGTGTTTGTATAATCACAAAAAAAGAGTTTAGCTGGTGCTAAACTCTTTTTTTGTGATTATATACTACAGACATTACCCTACAAACAAAGGTCTGCCTGCCATCATTTCATTAACCTCATCGGCAATACCATGCAATATTTCTTCATTTTCTGTATTTATGATTACCTTGTCTATTAACTCTACAATTGCCAACATATCATTTTCTTTTAATCCACGAGTAGTAACTGCAGAAACCCCAATACGAATTCCTGAAGTAACAAAAGGAGACTGATCATCAAAAGGCACCATATTTTTGTTAACCGTAATTTCGGCAACACCTAACGCTTCTTCTGCTTGTTTACCAGTAACGCCTTTATTTCGTAAATCTATAAGCATCATGTGGTTATCTGTGCCTCCAGAAATAACCTCGTACCCTTTCTTTACAAAAGCAGCAGCCATAACCGCGGCATTTTTCTTTACTTGTACGATATAATGTAAAAAATCATCTGTCAAAGCCTCTCCAAATGCGATTGCTTTTGCAGCGATTATATGCTCTAAAGGACCTCCTTGGTTTCCAGGAAATACGGCACTATCTAACAATGAAGACATCATCCTTTTTTTGCCATTCTTTAAAGTAATTCCAAAAGGATTCTCAAAATCTTCGCCCATTAGGATAAGACCACCTCTTGGACCACGTAATGTTTTATGTGTTGTTGTCGTAACTACATGACAATGAGGAATAGGATCTGAAATTACTCCTTTTGCAATTAGTCCTGCCGGATGCGCTATATCTGCAAAAAGAATCGCTCCTACACTATCTGCTATTTCTCTAAATCTTTTGTAGTCGATTTCTCTTGAATATGCAGATGCACCTGCAATGATTAATTGCGGTTTTTCTGCTAAAGCAATTTCCTGAATTTTATCATAATTTAATCTTCCGGTTTCTTTATCTACTCCATAAAAGGCAGTTTCATACAATTTACCCGAAAAATTAACCGGAGAACCATGTGTTAAATGCCCTCCATGAGAAAGATCAAAACCTAATATTTTATCTCCTGGTTTAAGACATGCATGATATACTGCCGTATTTGCCTGAGATCCGGAATGAGGTTGTACATTAGCATACGTTGCGCCAAACAGTTCTTTAGCACGGTCTATAGCAATTTGTTCTATAACATCTACTACAGCACATCCGCCATAATACCTTTTACCAGGATACCCTTCGGCATATTTATTGGTTAATACAGACCCGGCAGCCTCCATTACTTGTTCACTCACAAAGTTTTCTGAAGCTATAAGTTCTAATCCGTTGATTTGACGTTCTTTCTCGTCCTGAATCAAATCAAATATTTGTTCGTCGCGTTGCATGAATTGATAGTTTGTTAATAAAAGGGTAAAAATAGGAAATCCATTCCTTAAATTAGTCTAAATAGCGCCTAATAAATATAAACAACTTGTTCACAGCTTACTGGTCTGTTCTTAAAAGAAAAACAACTTGCTAATCCACAAAAAACAACCTCTTTTTTTGGTTCATTTTTTTGTAAAAAATTCTGTAAATTTAAACACAGAACTTCTTAATGTATGTTTTTATAAAAAAAATAACATATCTTATCTTTAATTTAAATAATTTTTACATTTATAAAAACTTTTAACCGCTCGAAAATTATATATTTGATCGTAACATTTATAACAACGTATTAAAAAAACAATAATGCCCATAACTGCAAATTATCCACATAGAAAAACATGGATTGAAACACCTCTAAATACTGATTTCCCTATACAGAATATTCCATTTGGTGTATTTCTTACAAGAGATGATATTATAACCATAGGCACCAGAATAGGAGATACAGCTATTGATTTGGGTGCACTCCACCAATTAGGTTATTTTGATGGTATCCCATTAACAGATGATATTTTTTTACAAGACACCTTAAATGATTTTATTTCTGACGGAAAAAAAACATGGAGATTGGTTCGTAATAAAATTGCTGAAATTTTTGATGCCAAAAATGACACTCTAAAAAACAACGAAAAGCACCGTAAAGAAGTCCTATTCTCTTTGGATGAGATCGAAATGCAATTACCTGTTAGTATTGGGGATTATACCGATTTTTATAGTAGTATAGAACATGCTACCAATGTAGGAAAAATGTTTAGAGACCCAGAAAATGCTCTGCTACCAAATTGGTTGCACATGCCTGTAGGCTATCATGGGCGCAGTAGTTCTATTATCCCATCCAATATCCCTATACATCGCCCGCAAGGTCAAAAACTAACCAACGGTGCTACAGAACCTATTTTTGGACCATCCAGATTAGTAGATTTTGAGCTGGAAATGGCTTTTATCACTACCGATGCCAATCAATTGGGAGAGCCTATCCCTATAGAGGAAGCCGAAGATTATATATTTGGATTAGTATTATTTAATGACTGGAGCGCCAGAGATATTCAAAAATGGGAATATGTTCCTCTTGGCCCTTTTTTAGGTAAAAACTTTGCTTCTTCTATATCTCCATGGATTGTAACTCTGGATGCATTAGAGCCATACAGAACAAAAGGACCTAAACCATTAAAAAAACAACTTCCATACCTTCAATACAAAGGAGACAAAAGTTTTGATATAAATCTGGAAGTAGCCATTAAACCAGAAAAACAAGAAGAAACTATCGTTTGCAGAAGTAATTTCAAACACATGTATTGGAATATGGCACAGCAACTTACCCACCATACTGTTAACGGATGCCCTATAAACTCTGGTGACTTAATGGGAAGCGGAACCCTGTCCGGCCCTACACCAGATTCTTATGGATCTATGTTAGAACTAAGCTGGCGTGGAGAAAAACCTGTACAACTTAATTCTGGAGGTAGTCGTAAATTTATTGAAGATAATGACACTGTTATTATTAGAGGATATTGCGAAAAAAATGGTGTTAGAATAGGATTTGGTGAAGTTTCAACAAAATTACTTCCTGTATTTAAAAAATAACCATACCATACATAATCACCCAAAAACCTCGAAAGATCTGTTTTCGGGGTTTTTTTATTATCTTTTGGCATCAAAGTTGATTTTTGTTACCAAATTCAAAAGCTACCTACATGAAAAAACTACTACTTATACTAATTATAACTACAATTACATTTTCTTGCAGTAGTGTTAAGAAAACTGAAAAAGCCCTTAATACAGGAAATTATGATCAGGCAATAACTATAGCTTTAAGCAAGCTTAGAACAAACAAAGACAAAAAAGGAAAGCAATCCTATATTATAATGTTGGAACAAGCATACGCCAAAGTTACAGACAGAGATAAAAGTGCCCTTGCCTTTTTGGAAAAAGAAGAAAATCCGGCAAATCTTGAACGTATATACAACACCTATTTATCTTTAAAAGAAAGACAAGAACGTATCAAACCACTACTACCATTATACATAATCGAAGAAGGCAGAAATGCCAATTTTTCTATAGACAATTATGACCAAAAGATCATAAATACCAAAGAAAAACTTTCTGGTTACCTGTATAATAATGCTAAAGCTTTATTGTCCTCGGCAAGGAAAAAATCAGAGTATCGAAACATATATGAAGATCTGGTTTATTTAGAAAAAATAACTCCCGGTTATAAAAACACCCAAGAGATGATAGAAGAAGCTCATCAAAAAGGGACTGATTTTGTAAAAGTAACAATACAAAATAAAACAGAAGTTATTATTCCCAAAAGATTAGAAAGTGATCTTCTTAATTTTGGCACTTATGGCTTAAATGATTTATGGACCGTATATCATAGTCAACCACAAAAAACTATAAATTATGACTATGCAATGGTAGTTGATTTAAGAGAAATCAATATATCGCCAGAGCAAATTAAAGAACGACAATTAGAAAAAGAAAGATTGGTTAAAGATGGTTGGGAATATTTATTAGATGAAAATGATGAAATCGTAATCGATGACAAAGGAGAAAAAGTAAAAGTAGATAAAATGGTAAAAGTACATTGTCAATATTATGAATTTACACAATTTAAAGCAGTCAATGTAGTTGGTAATGTACAATACAAAAATTTAAAAACAAAACAACTATTAGATGCCTTCCCTATTGTCAGCGAGTATACTTTTCAGCATATTTATGCAAATTATAATGGGGACAAACGCGCTTTGGAAGATGCATTACTAGGATATTTAGGACTAAAATCTGTTCCGTTTCCCTCTAATGAGCAAATGGTTTATGACTCTGGTGAAGATTTAAAAAACAAAATAAAAAAAATTATTACCACCTATCGTTTCAACCAATAGGTTACTTTAACCATATATAAACTTGGTTTAAACTTTTCTGATTCTGGTAAAAAATAGTTTTTTTGTAATAAAACAAATAACCTCAGAGCAAGCTTACGAGGTATGCTCCCAAAAGCACATTTTGTTTTCGGCGCAAACACTTGGTAATCAAATCTTAAACAAGAGATTGAAAAAAGTTTAAACCATTTTGTAATATCCAGTGTTGAAAGATCTTATACCAATATAATTTTTTGATGGTGTATAATAAATTTATTTTTTTCAAGGTTAGAGCAAAATGTTTTATAACATAGCACTTGTTCTGAGTTAAGCCTAAGTATAGTTACAGTAACATATTTTAACAAAAAGATCAAGAAAAAAAACTTGTTTAATATGTCGTTAAAAAGTTAAACAGACATTAATCCACACTAAACTTATTTTGATATGATCGATCCTAAAATCTTACTTAATTCCGGTGCCAAATTAAAAAAATATCACCGTGGTGAAGTTCTTTTTGAAGAAGGAACTATTGCCCGTTACTATTATCAAGTACATCTTGGTGAAATTAAAATGAATAATTATAACCAGGATGGAAAAGAGCATATACAAGGTATTTTTACCAAAGACAAAAGTTTTGGAGAACCTCCATTGTTTGCAGACTTTAAATATCCGGCAAATGCTGAAGCTATTACAGACTCTGAAGTATGGCAATTATCCAAACCAAAGTTTCTGAACCTATTGGAAAAAAACCCAAAAATACACCACAAATTCACCAGTACTCTAGCTTTGCGGCTTTATTATAAAGCTATTATGGTTTCTGAAATATCCACACAAGAACCGGAACATCGTATTCTTAGAATTTTAGATTATTTCAAAAAAAATAATGCTAAAAAAAATAACTCTAATGTTTATAAAGTAGAACTTACAAGACAACAACTTGCAGATTTAACAGGGTTGCGTGTAGAAACAGTAATACGAAGTATTAAAAAACTAGAGCAAAAAGGAGAGCTTTTTATTAAAGACAGAAAAGTACACCGATAGTCTTCATTCCCTTTTTTATGATCTCGATCATAAACAGATAACACCTTCTTGAAATACCTTTGAATACAAAAAAAAGAAATCATGTATTCAAAATTGTTAAAAGATTTTAAGCAGATGTATATGGCATACATACCGCTTATGATTATTCTTTCCAGCTGTTTAGGATCTGTTGCTGCAATGTACATCCTAATGCAAGAACGATCCGCACTTCAAATTATAGAACTATCGGTATGCGTTATTATATGTATGGCTTTCAATGCTTCAATCTTAGCCCAAATGAAGCCGAAATTTGTTTTCAACTTACTCATAGCCAGTATTTTTATCAACAGCATATTAGCTGCTATTAATCTTACTTTTTACTAAAACCCGCAAAGCATTATGAAAAAAACACCTGTTAACGATATTCATAACAGAAAAGACATACATCGATTAATGTCTTTATTTTATTCTAAAATAAGAACAGAACAAACTTTGGGGCCTATTTTTAACCACATGATTACAGATTGGGAGCAACACATAAATAAATTAACTGATTTTTGGGAAACCAATCTTCTATTTGAAATAAAATATAAAGGCAACCCAATTGCCATACATCAAAAAGTAGATACTACTTTTAACGGAACAATTAACCAAAATCACTTTGGAATATGGTTAAATTTATGGTTCGAAACTCTGGATGAATTGTATAAAGGAGAAAATGTAGAAATAGCCAAACGAAGAGCTAGAAAAATGTCTACCCACCTGTATTTAAAAATGTTTGAATCCCGAGCTACGAAAAAAAACATCTGCCCTTTTATATCTGAAAAAAATAAAAATACGTTTTAAATAAACTGGTGCAGAACCTGTGGTGTAATCATACTATGTGACGAATGATGAACAGTAACCCCATTGCGTATAATAATAAATTGCGGAGATTCATGAAACACCTGAAACCTTGCTGCAACCTCACCAGATAAGTCTCTATAGCTTAACAAATCCAGATAATAAAGATCTAGTTTATCATCTTCAACATCAAAACTTCTTTCAAAATTACGAAAAACCATACTACTGATACCGCAACGGGTAGAATGCTTAAATATCGCTTGTGTTTTAGTCTTAGAAGCTTCAATTATTTTATTTAATTGATTTACCGAAGTAAGTTCTTGCCAAGGCAATGCTTGTTTTTCTTCTTTTTCTTCTCCTCCAAATAATTTATTAAATATTCCCATTTTTTTATCTTATCAAATATAGTACAAACTTAGTCAATTGATTTTGAAAATTGACTATAATCATGTATTGGTCGTGACAAAATCCATAACTTTACAGTAAGTCAAAAAGTCAGTGTATTACATCAAAAAAAAGGACATTTTGTCTATTCTGTGCATCAGGAATATTATTTGATTCTATAAAACGAAACTCAAAATAAACAAGAAATGAATTTTAATAATTTTACCATAAAATCACAAGAAGCTATACAGCAGGCACAACAACTTGCACAAAGCTTAGGACATCAACAAATAGAAAACGAACATATATTCAAATCCATTTTTGGTGTGGATGAAAACGTGCTTCCTTTTTTACTAAAAAAATTAAATGTAAATATTTCTCTTTTACAACAAATCCTGAACAGTACATTAGAAAGTTTTCCTAAAGTTTCGGGAGGAGAAATACAATTATCCCGAGAAACCGGAAAAACATTAAACGAAGCAAGCATTATTGCCAAAAAGATGAATGATGAGTATGTTTCTATTGAACATCTTGTGATCTCTATCTTTAAATCCAAAAGTAAAATTGCACAAATATTAAAAGATCAGGGGGTAACCGAAAAACACCTTACCGAGGTTATCTACGAAATAAGAAAAGGAGAAAGAGTTACCTCGCAAAGTGCTGAAGAAACTTACCAGGCTTTAAACAAATATGCCAAAAACCTTAACGAAATGGCAGAAACTGGAAAACTGGACCCTGTAATTGGCCGTGATGAAGAGATACGCAGAATCCTACAAATCCTTTCTCGTCGTACCAAAAACAACCCTATGTTAGTTGGTGAGCCTGGAGTTGGTAAAACCGCTATCGCAGAAGGATTAGCACATAGAATTGTTTCTGGTGATATCCCTGAAAACTTAAAAGAAAAGCAAATTTTTTCTTTAGACATGGGAGCTCTAATCGCTGGAGCAAAATTTAAAGGTGAATTTGAAGAGCGTTTAAAAGCAGTGATAAAAGAAGTTACATCTAGCGATGGAAATATTGTACTATTTATAGATGAAATCCATACTCTTGTAGGCGCTGGTGGTGGACAAGGAGCCATGGATGCTGCTAATATTTTAAAACCTGCCTTGGCAAGAGGAGAGCTTCGAGCAATTGGAGCTACTACCCTAGACGAATACCAAAAATATTTCGAAAAAGACAAAGCATTAGAAAGACGTTTTCAAAAAGTAATTGTAAACGAACCTGATACAGAAAGTGCCATATCTATTCTTAGAGGAATTAAAGAAAAATATGAAACCCATCATAAAGTACGCATAAAAGACGAAGCCATAATCGCTGCAGTAGAACTATCACAACGATATATTACTAACAGATTTTTACCAGATAAAGCTATCGATTTAATGGATGAAGCTGCATCTAAGCTTAGGATGGAAATCAATTCTAAGCCAGAAGAGTTAGATGTCTTAGACAGAAAGATTATGCAGCTCGAAATAGAAATGGAAGCTATTAAGCGTGAAAATGATGAAACAAAACTAAAAACACTTAACGCTGATTTAGCGAACTTGAAAGAAGATCGTAACGAGATATTTTCTAAATGGCAAAGTGAAAAAGAAGTCGTAGATGCCATACAAAATGCTAAAACTAATATCGAAGAATATAAAATTGAAGCAGAAAGAGCAGAACGAAACGGGGATTATGGAAAAGTTGCAGAGCTACGCTATGGCAAAATAAAAGAAGCACAAGAAAAACTGGATGCATTACAAAAACAACTAGATCTGCAACAAAATAAATCTTCTCTAATTAAAGAAGAAGTTACCAATGATGACATTGCAGAAGTAGTAGCAAAATGGACAGGAATACCTGTAACCAAAATGCTGCAAAGTGAGCGGGACAAATTGCTGGTATTAGAAAAAGAGCTCCACAAACGTGTAGTAGGGCAAAATGAAGCAATACAAGCCGTTAGTGATGCTGTGCGAAGAAGCCGAGCAGGATTACAGGACAAAAGAAAACCTATAGGATCTTTTCTATTTCTGGGTACCACAGGAGTTGGTAAAACAGAGCTTGCAAAAGCATTAGCAGAATACCTGTTTAATGATGAAAGTGCTATGACTAGAATAGACATGAGTGAATATCAAGAACGTCATGCAGTAAGTAGATTAGTGGGAGCTCCTCCTGGCTATGTTGGATACGAAGAAGGTGGTCAATTAACCGAAGCTGTTAGAAGAAAACCTTATTCTGTAGTATTATTAGATGAAATTGAAAAAGCCCATCCAGATACCTTTAATATATTATTACAAGTTTTAGATGAAGGCAGATTAACAGATAACAAAGGTAGAACTGCAGATTTTAGAAATACAATTATTATCATGACCAGTAATATGGGGAGTCATATTATACAAGAAAAGTTAGAAACTATAAAAGATATGGACACTGCAATGGAAACAGCAAAATTAGATGTATTAGGCTTGCTAAAACAATCTGTTCGTCCAGAATTTTTAAACAGGATAGACGACATTATTATGTTTACTCCTCTAACCAAAGGTGATGTTAAAGAAATAGTAAAACTTCAACTAAAATCTGTTTCTAAAATGCTAGCAGAACAAAATATCACCTTGGATGCTACAGAGCAAGCAATACTATATCTATCTAAAAAAGGATTTCAGCCAGAATTTGGGGCAAGACCAATAAAGCGAACTATTCAAAAAGAGGTTTTAAACAAACTATCCAAAGAGATTCTTGCCGGCATAGTATCCACTGAAAGTGTAATTTTGTTAGATGAATTTGATGACAATCTTGTATTCAGAAATGAAACCGATCTCGTTTCTTGACAAATAAATTTAGTGTCAAAAAGAGCAATCTACTTTTGAAGATAGATTGCTCTTTTTTTTTTCAAAAAAAAAAAAAAAAAACCAACCTTTTGTTTTTGCAACAATATTACGGTTTTACCGTACATGTTAACAAAATTATTCCTACAATAGTTAATAACTAAATCCTGAAAAAAAACAAGTTTTAAGTACATTGCCACCGCAATGAAACCAACCATTACATTATTACTTTGTCTAAGTTCATATATCTGTATAGGGCAAACTATAAAGGAGGACCTGTCTGATATTAAAAACAAATACCAACTCATAAGAGAATTGGTAGAAACAAACACTCTTAGACAATATCATACAAATTACCCCTGTAAAAACTTACCGGAAAAAGGAAATCTTACCTTTTATTATAATGGTAACGAGCTCAAATACATTATGCATACTTATACCCAAGAGCATATTAAATATAGAAATGAGTTCTATATCTGGGACGATCAATTATTTTTTCAATATACCACTTATAAAATTTGGTATAAACACCTCGAAAAGCAACGTTATGGAAAATATAACCTAGTAGATGTTACATTAACTCTCGAAAAACGTTTTTATTTTAAAGGCAGAAATATAATTAAATGCCAGTTTAAGAATTTTGAAAACAGAAGCAACAAGCCAAAAAAAATCAAAACCAACCATGTAAAAAATATAAGTATTGGCTGTGACCAAGCGCAAAACTCTCTAAAAGAGTTTGATGATTTGATGTGTTTTCAAGAAAATACCATAAAAGATGCCTGCAACCTACCCAGAAGCATATCTAATACAGAATCTTTAGATATTATCTATAACAATACTACCCATAACTAATTACAAAATCCCTGCCTGATCTTTAATTGAAATAAGCATTATAAAATATTAACACAATAAAATATACCAATTGGTATATTTTATTGTATATTTGATCATATTATAACCAAAATGCTAACAAAAGCCGAGCAAACTACAGAATTTATCATTCAAACGGTAGCACCTATTTTTAATAAAAATGGATATGCCGCAACTAGCCTGAGTGATATTACCAAAGCAACAGGTCTTACCAAGGGTGCAATCTATGGCAATTTTAAAAACAAAGAAGAACTAGCCATTGCAGCTTTCAAAATGACTGAAGGAAATATGATTCGTCGCATTGCAGATCATCAGTCTTTGAGTGAATCCCCCATTGAAAAACTGTTTTTGGTTACCGATTTTTACAGAAATTATTACAATTATACACAAGAAATAGGCGGTTGCCCTGTCCTTAATATGGGGGTAGATGCAAAATATCAAATACCTGTTCTTTTTGAACACGTACAATTTACCATTACCAGGATTCAAAACAATCTGGCAAAACTTATTGATGCAGGAAAAAAACACCAGGAAATAAAAGAAAATGCAGATTCTATACTATATGCAAAACGATTATATAGTATGATAACTGGTGCGATCTTTATGACTCACACCATGGAAGACAATAGTTATTTATTAGAAACCATGGACCAAATAGACGACATGATCCACAAACAACTTAAACGATAACTATTTTTTTAACTACTAATATACCGATTGGTATAAAAAAACAAACAACTTATGGAATTATTAAAAGTATTAGAAAGCAAAGCAAAAATAAGATTTCAGGATTGTGATCCTTTCAACCACCTCAACAACGCTTCATATATTAATTATATGATTAATGCACGAGAAGATCAAATACACAAACATTATAATCTCGATATTTTTGAACTTGCAAAAACAAAAGGAGTAAGTTGGGTGGTAAGCACCAATCAAATCGCTTATCTAAAACCCGCTTTGCTTATGGAAGAAGTAATCATAGATTCACAACTAATTCGATATACTGAAAATCAATTACATGTAGAAATAAGAATGTGGAACGATAACAAAACCGAATTAAAATCTGTATTATGGAGCACTTTTGTTCATTTTAATTTATTACAAAAAAAACGTTGGAATCATGAGCAATACCTTTTAGAATTATTTAAAAACATACATCAGCCGGTAGAAGCAAAAAGTTTCGAAGAAAGGATTTTTCTATTAAAACCACAAAAAGTGTAACATTTCTATTTTTCATACGTCTTATAAAAAGCACAACCACCTTAAACCAGATTTTATGAAACCTTCTGGCGATATAAGCTCCTCATACAAAAAGAGAAGCTCGTATATATATATTGGATTTTTTGTCATAGCCATTATCTCTATGGGTATAGTTATTTGGCAAATGGGAATGTTGGAATAACCAAATCCAACATGAAATGAGATTGTACTCATTTCATGTTGGATTCTCTATTTAATTCATTTTATGAAATCTGTATCATTATTAGTAATTTTCTTTTTCTGCTTAACCAGTTGCAGTCAAAATACTGTATCAAATCAAACAGAAACAACTACTTACTTTTTTATAAGACATGCTGAAAAAGATCTGTCAAACCCAAATGATCGGGATCCAAATCTTACCGGGCAAGGAAAAACAAGAGCCCATAATTGGGCAAAAACCCTTGCAGACACAAAAATAGACTTTGTATATACAACAGATTATAAAAGAACAAAAAAAACCGCCGAGCCTATAGCCAAAAGCCAGGGTCTGAAAATAATTACATACAACCCTAAGTTTTTAAACGATGCTGATTTTCAAAAAAAAACCAAAGGAAAAACTACTGTAGTTGTTGGGCATAGTAATTCTACACCTGACTTTGTGAATAAGATTATTGGTCAAGATAAATATGAGTCTATTGATGAAAAAATCTATGGTAAAATATTTATTCTAACAATCACAGACAAAACCATTATTGATACTGTTTTAAATATAGATTAAATGATTTTAATTGAATACCTCCACGTAAACTTACCGGGTGTTCTCCTTAAAAACAAATCTTATTTTGAAAGCAAACCCCGTAAAAAAACAAAGCACTAATCACCAACAGGTTAAGACATTTTTTTTTATGAGACACAAATGAAATATCCAACACATTAAATGCTAAAGTTATTTTATTCTATACTCTTTATCGAAAACAGAAAAAAATATAATCGCATATTACAAAAAAAAATATTTTTGGGTTTGTAGTGACTATCCATCCTTTAAGCTTTTTATTTAATAATAATTCATTTCTAAACCAATATAAAAACAGGGATATTCTCCCCTCTTATTATTAAAAACTCAATCATTTATAAACAAAACTCTTAAAAACCAAATTATGAAAAAAGTAATTTTAATTTGCACAGCTATATTAAGCATATCTTCGGTTTTTGCACAATCTGAGATAAACGATGTTAAACAAACTGGTAAATCCAATCATTTGAACATTTTTCAATACGGAGATCCAAAAACCCTGAATATTACTCAAAATGGAAATAAAAACTCCTCTGAAATTTTTCAAGGGCATAAGGACGATCCGTCTGCAGGCGGGATAATTATTCAATCCCAATCTGGCAATCAAAACATAGCTTTTATTTCACAAATGGGAGCAAACAATAAAATTCAACAAACACAAAATGGAGATCTGAACTTAGTTGACGCTAATCAAGGTTTTGTTTCCAGTAATAATTTTATAAAACAAATACAGAACGGTAATATGAATACTGCTGAAGCTGCTCATGGGGCATTATCTAATTATAATTACATTGAGCAAATACAAAACGGGGCAGAAAATATTGCTAAAGCAACCACTAAGGAGCATTCATTGGCAAGCTATGTTTCACAAAATCAAGATGGAAATGAAAATAATGCAGAAGCATCCAGCTTTGGCGCTAATACTATAAACCAAACACAAAACGGCATTAAAAATAATGCATTTGCAAGCGCTATTGGTAATTCAGGGAATATAAAACAAAAGCAAATTGGAGTAAACAATATAGCTGCCGCAAGCTTAAGTAGAAATAACACTACTACTCAAATGCAAAATGGAGAAGAAAATAATGCTTTCGCTACACAAAATACCGATAACAACAAAATTTTTCAAGATCAAGAAGGGCTTCGTAATCATGCTATAGCGTTACAAAACGAACAAAATAATGAACTGCAACAAAAACAAAATGGTGTATCTAATAGTGTAAACACAGAACAATCTGGAAATTTTAATACAACCAAAACCTTTCAAGAAGGAAATAACAATTCTATTACCATAGTACAATCTGGGCTTACTAATTACCTTAACCATAATCAAATTGGAAAACTGAATAGTGCTGTTATAATGCAAAATGGAATTACAAATGAAATCACCCAAGTTCAGGATGGAATCGAAAATCAATCTAAAATTGAGCAAAACAATGGGGCTAGCAATACAATTTCTCAAAAGCAAATTGGCATTAATAATTCTGCTACCGCAATACAAAACAATGGGGCTATTAATTTTATTTTGCAAACTCAAAATGGGGCAAGAAATATTATTTCGACTACACAAGAAGGCGGCGAAAAAAACGAAGCAATTGCTGTGCAGAATGGAGAAGTTAATGCTATTATTCAAATTCAAAATGAAGGCAATAACAATCTGGCAACAGCCAAACAAGAAGGGAGTCACGCACATACTATTAATCAAACTCAAAGCGGAGAAAGAAATAATAGCTTCGCTTTTCAAAAAAATGGAGAATATAATCTGATCCAACAGATCCAAACCGGATTGGACAACTCTGCAAAAGCTACGCAATACAATGGCTCTTATGATATTATCAAACAAACTCAAACCGGAAACACAAATATTGCAGAGGGTATTCAGGGAGAAGATAACTCCTTTTCTGCAAACAATTCAATTACACAAATTCAGGAAGGAAATAAAAATACGATCCTTAGCACTCAAAACGGAATAGAAAACAATATTGAAAGCACTCAAATTGGAGAAATAAACACAATAAACACAACGCAAATTGGTAACTCTAATAATATAATTTATTCTCAATCCGGTAAAGAATTGTCCAGTACATTATTACAAAACGGAGAAAGTAATTCTATCATGTTTTCTCAAAATAAATAATTAATTATCCTGTATAGGAGTAGTAAATAAATTATACCATTTTAACTTTGAAATAGTGCGTATAGAAATTGAATTTATTTTTTAAGTATTAAAGACAAAAAGCTTGTGCCAGACTTGATCTGGCATCAAGCATAGCTATAGTTACGGTTATCTTTTTTAACGAAGAATAGAGGAAAAAGAAATAATTTATTTAGTCCTATTTCAAAGTTAAAATGGTATTCATTTACGAAAAAAGGCTCAAAAAACACGTTTTCTGAGCCTTTTCCGCTTTAATCAACTACTCCATGCAACCCATAAAATATTCAGCAGAAGCTTTCTTTTTCATTTCAAAACAAGTTATAGATAAATCAATAACCCCGTAGCAAACTCACGAGGTATACTCCATAAAAACATATTTTTGTTTTTGACATAACCTCATGATAATCATAATTTAAACAAGGGGGTAAACTCCACAATGTGTTCGAAATTAGATTTCAATCAACAACACCCCCTGCTTATATGAACAAAAATATCTTTTAATTCTATTTTTGAAAGAAACGTTAGTCGTTTATTTTCGAATAACTTATCCAGGTCAGACAAAGGAGTAGTAAGAATATCTGTTTTATAATTATTATAATCCACAAATCGTATTCCATTTACAACCCTTGGATTATATGCTTCTCTAAACCGAATACCACCTCCATTTACAGCATATTTATACGCCAGATAATCTATAGTAAAGTTGTCTTTATGTATCCAGTATAAAAATTCATCTTCAAAATCAGTACCTCCCCCCTCCTGACTAAAAGTAACTTTGATTTTGTAATAAGGATTTCCCTTAATTATTGTTTCTCCAATTATTTTTTTTTGTACTGCAGGAGCATTAAGCCCGTAAGGTAAGTTTGCAAAATAATGTACAGAATTAACTCCATCACTAATTTTGGCGATCAATGAATCCGCTATTTTAACAGGACAATTTTCAACAGATCGTGTTAAACCCGAATTACTAACAACATCGTGCGTTACCCCATCAGACCCGTTTACAAAACGCTCTAATGTGTATACTCCTTTGCTTCTTTTACTTTGATATTGCATATCTCTAAAGGTAAAATAAACAACAGCATTGTCATATCTTGCTCCTCCCGCCATTTCTATTGTTTTGTTAATTATTTCTTTAGCTGAAAATTGAGCAAAATTTGTTTGAGAAAAACAAAAAACAAATAGTATAGCTATAAAATATCGTTGCATAAAAATCATCTTTTAGAAAGCTAAAGTAATATTTCTACCCGCATTAATTGTGACATTTTTGTTAAACTAAAAACACTACTTATTATCTCTTTTAGGCTATATCAATCCATAAACGTACATTTAACCAACACCCCAAAGCAAACTCATGAAGCATGCCTTTGAACGTATTTTTTTTGAGATAAACTCAGAGAAACGAAACTCTCAAATGAGGGATTTATTTATACAGAAATAGAATAATTATTTTTCAAAATTTAAAAAAGATAATTATTTTGCACTATTAAAACCCCAAAACAGAATACAATGAAATATATCGTTTTATTATTAATTTGCTTTACCACCCAATCTATTCTATCTCAGGATTCTGCCGCGTACGAAAATGCTACAAAAAAATTTCAAGAAAATTTTAATGCGCAAAACATAGATGCTATTTTTGATATGTATACTACCGAGATGCAAGAAACTATGACCAAAGATGGTGTTTCTGACTTTGTAAAAGGGTGTTATGGGCAATTTGGAAATTTAAAAAAAATGACTTTTGTAGAAACTGCGGAAGGAGTAAATACATATACCGCAGAATTTGACAAAACAAATCTAACAATGGATCTTCAACTTAGTAATGATGGTAAGATTTCATCCATACAATTTTTAGAGTTATAAAAATATTTAGAATATTCATTTTTTGTACAAAGCTTTCTTTCAAGAAAGCTTTGTACTTTTACAGGCATTTTAAAAGTATTTTGAACACACAAACATGAATCCAAATAAAATCAACATATTAAACCGTAAAGCTAAATTTGAATATGAATTTCTGGATAGCTTTACTGCAGGAATTAAACTTGCCGGTACCGAGATAAAAGCTATACGTGAGGGAAAAGCTAATATAGCAGAAAGTTTTTGCGAATTTAGTAATAACGAACTTTTTGTGATCAATATGCATATTGAAGAATATTCGCATGCTACTTACTTTAATCATAGTCCAAAAAGCGAACGCAAATTGCTTCTTAATAAAAAAGAGCTAAAAAAACTGGAAAAAGAAGTAAAAAACTCTGGTTTGACTATTATACCTACAAAGTTATTTATAAATGACCGTGGATTGGCAAAGCTCAACATTGTTCTGGCTCGTGGTAAAAAAATGTATGATAAACGAGAAACCATTAAAGATCGGGATAACAAAAGAACACTTGACAGAATTAAAAAAGATTTTAAATAACTTAACCCAACTTACTAATCAAAAACCCCGTAGCAATCTTACCAAAGTATGTTTCTAAAAAATACATTTTACTTTTGAGATAAGCCTTAAGAAATAAACCTTCAATTAAGGATGAAGGATTAAAAAACAAATCCTTTTTCATTCAGACATTTATATCCTAGTTTTTATCCTCTAACAAAGGGACAAATCTAAACTCGCCAAATTCTCTTTTCTCAAATTCTGTATCACTTTTACGTATAAAAAGAGTCATTATTTGCACATCTTCACCTACAGGAATCACCAAACGTCCATTAATTTTTAATTGGCTTAACAAAGGTTTTGGAACATAAGGAGCTCCTGCGGTAACAATAACCCCATCATAAGGTGCATGCTCTATCAATCCTTTATAACCATCACCAAATGATAAATGTTTTGGTCTGTATCCTAGTTTTGATAAAAACAATTTCGTTTTTTTAAATAATTCTTGTTGACGCTCTATACTGTATACTTTTACTCCCAACTCGCACAACACTGCAGTTTGATAACCAGATCCTGTTCCTATTTCTAATACTGTATTTCCTTTTTTAACCTCCAGTAATTCAGTTTGAAAAGCTACAGTATAAGGTTGGGAAATAGTTTGATCTGCTGCAATAGGAAAAGCTTTATCCTGATAAGCATGATCTTCAAAACCAGAATCCATAAATAAATGTCTGGGAATCTTCCCTATAGCAGATAGCACAGCTTTATTCTTGATTCCTTTTTGAATCAACACATCTACTAACTGCTTTCTTTTTCCGGCGTGTCTAAGGGTATCTTTCAATGTTTTAAAGGTTATTTAGGAGGATAAAATTACATAAACATTTTAAAGATTAACAAACAATTCTCTTCTCTTTAGTATTTTTTTAGATTTTAGACATAATTAAGATTTTAAATTTATAAATAATACTATTTTTGTGTAAAATCATGAATTATGCTCAAAGTCGGAGTACTCGGTGCAGGACACCTTGGTAAAATCCATTTACGTCTTTTAGAACAATCCGAAAACTATAACCTTGTTGGTTTCTACGATACTAACGATAAGCAAGCAAAATCTATCGCCAAAGAATTTGGGTACCACCTGTTCAATTCTATCAAAGAGTTAATAGCTGCTGTGGATGTAGTAGATATTGTAACCCCTACATTTGCCCATTTTGATGTTGCAAAACAAGCAATTAAAGCCGGTAAGCATGTTTTTATCGAAAAACCAATAACCAATACTGTTGCAGAAGCAGAAGAGCTTATTGATCTGGCAAATACAAATAATGTAAAAGGTCAGGTAGGACATGTAGAACGTTTTAACCCTGCCTATACAGCGGTTTCAGATAAAATAGAAAACCCTATGTTTATTGAAGCACACAGATTAGCAGAATTTAATCCCAGAGGAACAGATGTACCTGTTGTTTTAGATTTGATGATTCATGATATTGATGCTATCCTAAGTGTTGTTAACTCTGAGGTTAAACACATAAGTGCCAGCGGTGTATCTGTAATTAGCGAAACGCCGGACATAGCAAATGCACGTATAGAATTTGAGAACGGTTGTGTAGCAAATCTTACTGCCAGTCGAATTTCACTTAAAAATATGAGAAAATCCAGATTTTTTCAACGGGACGCCTACATCTCTGTCGATTTTTTTGAGAAGAAATGTGAAGTCGTAAAAATGAAAGATGCCCCCAAAGAACCGGATGATTTTGCTATGATTTTGCAAAATGCTGAGGGAGTGAAAAAACAAATCTATTTTGATAATCCCGATGTGCCACCTAATAATGCAATATTAGATGAATTAAACACCTTTGCCTATGCTATAAATAACAACACAACGCCTATTGTGTCTTTAGAGCAAGGAAAAAAGGCACTAGAAGTAGCATTAAAAATCATTGATTGTTTTAAACAATAATCAAATTATTAATACATTTCTAATTCTATGAGATCAGGATTGCGAATTATAAAATAAAAACTCAAAAAAACATGAAAAATATTGCAGTAATAGGTGCAGGAACTATGGGCAATGGTATTGCACATACTTTTGCCCAAAAAGGTTTTAAAGTACAACTTATAGATATCTCGCAACAATCTTTGGATAAGGGTCTGGAAACTATCACCAAAAATTTGGATAGAATGATTGCCAAAGAAAAAATATCTGAAAGTGACAAAAACCAAACACTTGCCAATATATCTACTTTTACAAATATTAAAGAAGGGGTAGAATATGCCGAGCTTGTTATTGAAGCTGCCACAGAAAATGTTGATCTAAAATTAAAGATTTTTAAAGAGCTAAGCAATTTATGCTCTGATGAAACAATTTTGGCTTCTAACACTTCTTCGATATCCATAACCCAAATTGCCGCAGTAACTGATCGCCCGGAAATGGTTATAGGGATGCATTTTATGAATCCTGTACCAATCATGAAGCTAGTAGAGATCATTAGAGGATACAATACCTCTAACGAGGTTACCAACACCATTATGGAGCTATCTAAGACATTAGAAAAAGTTCCTGTAGAAGTTAATGATTATCCGGGATTTGTTGCAAACAGAATACTAATGCCCATGATTAATGAGTCGATAGAAACCCTGTATAATGGGGTTGCAGGGGTAGCTGAAATAGATACGGTTATGAAACTAGGTATGGCACATCCAATGGGACCATTACAACTAGCTGATTTTATTGGTCTTGACGTATGCCTCTCTATTCTTAATGTTATGTATGAAGGTTTTAAAAACCCAAAATATGCTCCTTGTCCATTATTGGTAAATATGGTTATGGCAGGAAAACTTGGTGCAAAAAGCGGAGAAGGATTTTATGATTATTCTGAAAACAAAAAAGCAGAAAACGTATCCAAACAGTTTCTCTAAAATATAATTTTAAAAATTACACTTCTTGGTTTTTATTATGAATAAGCTTTTGCTATGGATAGTAGTACTATTGTTTTTATTTTCTTGCGACAATAAAAATAAAGTATCTGGTTTTGTAGCATCCAAAAAAAAAACTACCAAAACGACCAATGTAATTCAGAATAAATATCAAAAATATGATTCTCTTTTTAAAGAAAACCCCAAATTTGTAGCTGCAAATTTTGATTATCCCGTAGGTAAACCAAATGCTAAAGGTTATTATAACGCTCAAAAATTTAAAGAAAATGATCACTTAGGTGATGACTGGAACGGTTTAGGAGGAGGTAATACCGATCTTGGAGATCCTATTTATGCTATCGCAAACGGATATGTATCTTTTGCAAAAGATATTGAAGGAGGTTGGGGTAAGGTCATCAGAATCATACATAAATACAAAGGAAAATATTATGAGTCTGTTTATGCACACTGTAATTCAATACAAGTAAAAGAAGGGGATTTTGTAAAAAAAGGCTCTCTTATTGCAACTATTGGTAATGCAAATAACATGTATTTAGCTCATTTACATTTAGAAATTAGAGATAACATTTATATGGATATTGGTAGAGGATATGCAAAAAATACATCTGGATATCTGGATCCTACTAAGTTTATAAACAAAAATTAATGACAACTTCTAAACCTTATCGATTTACCGCTAAAGAATATTTTAGACTTGCATTGAAAACCACCTTATTAAGGGCTTGGTGGCTGTATGCTATTATACTTATACTAGCTGCGGTTAATATTTTAAGTAAAGATCCCGTCATAAGAGTTATTGGATACTTTTTATTAATTTTTGGGTGTATTTGGCCCATAGTTAGCGTACTGATACTTCGATATCGTATATTCAGCAAAGATAATGACAACTTATTTCTAGAACGTACTCTTTCTTTTGACCAAGAGCATTTCTTTATTACGGATACTAGTGGTGTAGAAAATAAAATTCCTTATTCCAGAATCATTAAAATAAAAGAGAGCAAAACATTCTGGTTACTATATTTAGCTAAATATAATTTTATTTATCTTCCAAAAAATATTTTTTCGACAGAACAAGAAAGAGAACAATTTAAAAAAAATATAAATACACTTAAAAAAGATTAATATTGGCCAATATCCTTCCATTTAAAGCGGTACGTCCCACAAGAGACAAAGTTAGTTTAGTTGCTTGCAGATCTTACCAAAGCTATACTCCTATTGAGCGCGATTCGCGCATGAATTACAATCCTTATTCTTTTTTACATATTGTTAACCCGGGATATAAATATCAGAAAGAAATATCTGGTGAAGAACGCTACAAGCTAGTTCGTAATCGATATCTGGAATTTAAAGAGGATGAAATTTTTATACAAGATGATAGTCCTTGTTTTTATGTATACAAAATTGTAAATCGGGAACAAGAATCCTTTTGTGGAATCATAGCTGCAGCCAGCGCAGAAGATTATCATAATGATATTATTAAAAAACATGAGGATACTCTTAAAGATCGGGAGAGTACTTTTAAAGAATATTTAAAAACAGTAGGATTTAATGCCGAGCCAGTACTACTTACATATCCCGATAATGATTTTATCGCAAAAGTTATTTCAGAAACCATTCAAACAAGAGCCGAATTTGAGTTTACAACCACCTATAGAGATACGCATTATCTATGGAAAATAGATAACAAAAAATCTGTTCAGGAAATTCAAGAAGCTTTTTCATCTATCAACACCATATATATTGCAGATGGACATCATCGTTCTGCATCCTCTTACTTATTAGCTCAAGATTTAAAAGCAAATAACCCTAAGCATGAAGGCAATGAAGCTTATAATTTTTTTATGAGTTATTTGATCCCAGAATCTGATTTAAAAATTTATGAATTTAACAGATTAGTCAAAGACCTAAACGGATTAACCAAACAAGAGTTTTTAATTCGATTAGACGAATGGTTTCGTATAGAAAACAGAGGTATCGAAGTATACAAACCATCAAAACCTCATCATTTTAGTATGTATCTTGATGGAGAGTTTTATTCTCTGTATCTTAGAAAAACAGCTTATCAATTTACAGATGCTTTAGAGGAGTTAGATGCCCAAATATTGTACAAAACGGTACTAGAACCAATTTTAAATATAAAAGATTTACGTACCGATACCCGTATCGAATATTCTCATGGTAAAAATGATATTGTGTTTGTAAAAAGCATGGTAGACAACAAAGACTATAAAGTAGGTTTTGGGCTTTTTCCTGCATCTGTGGAGCAAGTTAAAAAAATAGCGAACGAAGGGTTAAAAATGCCCCCAAAGAGCACTTATATTGAACCTAAGTTAAGAAGCGGAGTAACTATTTATGAATTTTAAACTATACAACATCCTAGAATAAGGATTTTAGATATCTTTGCAAACTATGAACGATATCCAAACAAATCTTAAGAGAATAAAAAACTCTATTCCCGCAGAAGTTATCTTGGTTGCTGTATCCAAAACCAAACCCGTTTCTGATCTTATGGACGCTTATAACGCAGGTCAGCGTATTTTTGGAGAAAACAAGATTCAAGAAATGGCAGAAAAATGGGAAATGATGCCAAAAGATATTAGTTGGCACATGATTGGTCACGTTCAAACAAACAAAGTCAAATATATGGCTCCTTTTGTAGATTTGATCCATGCTGTGGACAGCTTTAAACTACTTAAAGAAATTGACAAACAAGCAAAAAAGAACAACCGAATTATAAACTGTTTATTGCAAATAAAAATTGCAGAAGAAGAAAGCAAATTTGGATTAAATGAAGAGGAAGCAATTAATCTATTAGATAATGAGGACATTAAAAATTTAACCAATGTTCATATCCAGGGATTAATGGGAATGGCCACTTTTACAGATAATTTACAACAAATAAGAGATGAGTTTAACAAGATCTTCTCTTTTTTTAAAAGCTTACAACCAAAATATCCGCAAATAAAAACCTTATCTACAGGCATGAGTAGCGATTATGAATTAGCTATTGAGCACGGAAGTACAATGGTAAGAATAGGTAGTTCTGTCTTCGGGACAAGAAATTATGGATAACCATTTTATCCCCACCCACCCTTAAATTATTAAAAATTAAAAGTGTGATAGCTACACAGACATAATATTATGTACGCAATTTTAGATATAGAAACTACCGGAGGAAAATATAATGAAGAAGGGATTACTGAAATTGCTATATATAAGTTTGATGGTCTTAATGTAGTAGACCAGTTTATAAGTCTTATTAATCCAGAAAGGCCCATACAGCCTTTTGTGGTTAATCTTACCGGAATCAATAATCAAATGCTGCAAAATGCCCCTAAGTTCTATGAAGTAGCGAGAAGGATTGTAGAAATTACCTCAGAATGCGTAATTGTTGCACATAACGCGAGCTTTGACTACCGAATCCTTAAAACAGAATTTTCCAGATTAGGATTTGAGTTTGAAAGAAAATCCTTATGCACTGTAGAACTTTCTAAAAAACTTATACCCGATCAACAGTCTTATAGCCTGGGTAAATTAGTTCGCGGTTTAGGCATCCCTCTTTCTGACAGGCATCGGGCCAATGGCGATGCCATGGCTACAGTAAAATTATTTAAACTACTATTAACCAAAGATCTGGAAAAAAAGATAGTAACAGAAACTGTTCGAACAGAAACCAAAAAACAAGTTGACGATAAACTCCTTAAACTTATTGAAGAAGCCCCTACAGCTACAGGAGTGTATTATATGCACCGTGAAGATGGAACTATTATATATATTGGTAAAAGTAAAAATATAAAAAAACGTCTTAACCAACATTTTACCAGCGACAACAGAAAATCAAAAAGAATGCAAGATGAGGTCGTTAGCGTAACTTACGAAATTACAGGAAGCGAGCTCCTGGCCCTTTTAAAAGAGAGCGAAGAAATAAAACTCAATAAACCAAAATATAACAGCGCATTACGTAAAACAAAATATGACCATGCATTATATCAATTTACAGACAATAATGGATATATAAATTTAAAAGTAGAAAAAGCCGATAATCGAAAAACAAGTATTACTACTTTTGTAAACAGACAACAAGCAAAATCTTATATGCACCGTTGGACTGAAGAATATAATCTTTGCCAGAAATTGATGGGATTAGATAGTGGAAAAAGCAACTGTTTTAATTACACCATAAAACAATGCCAAGGAGCATGCATTGGCAATGAGCCCGCTGAAGAATATAATGCACGAGTTCAAAAATTGATTACTAGCAATACCCTTCAAAATCAGAATATGGTTATCATAGATCGAGGAAGAGATATCGAAGAAAAAAGCTTTATTTTGGTCGAAGAAGGGCAATTTAAAGGCATTGGGTATTTTAACTTAAATTACCAAATAAACAATATAGAAATCCTGCGTTCTATAACTATACCTATGTCTCATAACAGAGATGCAAAACATATCATACAAAGTTATGTTCGTACACATAAAAAATTAAAGATTATTCCTATTCATAAACTTTAATTTCGAAGTTTTAGTACTTTTATTCAAAATCAAAAAGTTTGGACAATAATTCACCTCATAAAGACTGGAAAAACCGCTTACATGATATCATTTATGAAGCAGATACCCCTATGGGAAAATTATTTGATGTAATTCTGCTCATTTTAATAGTACTTAGTATTATTATTGTGATGCTCGAAAGTGTAAAAGGGTTATCTGCAGAAACCTACACCCTATTATACTATGCAGAATGGGTTATAACTATATTTTTTACTTTTGAATATGTTGCTCGTATTATTTCGATAAAAAAAACTTCGTCATATATTTTTAGTTTTTACGGAATCATCGATCTTTTATCTACCCTGCCTTTATATCTTTCCTTTTTTATTACCGGTACCAGTGCATTACTTGCGGTCAGAGCATTACGATTACTTAGGGTTTTTAGAATATTAAAAGTTTCAAGATATATTGGTGAATCCAACAAATTAGCAAAGGCTATAAAAGACAGCAGAGCCAAAATACTCGTATTTCTATTTGCTGTATTAGTTTTATGTATAATAATGGGTACAGTAATGTATATTATCGAAGGAGAAGAAAGTGGTTTTAAAAGTATTCCTATAAGTGTATATTGGTGTATTGTTACCTTAACAACGGTTGGTTATGGAGATATTGCTCCTGTTACTCCACTAGGACAATTTCTGGCTGCAATCATTATGATTATGGGGTATGGTATTATTGCAGTTCCTACAGGTATTGTAAGTGCCGAATATACTACACATCACCAAAAAAAGGTACATCTAAACACTCAATCCTGTAGTCATTGTGGTGAAAATGAACATCAAGATAATGCTAAATTCTGCCATAAATGCGGAGAGAACCTGAATAACCATAATGAATAAAAATCTAATTGTTGTTGTTGGACCAACTGCGATAGGCAAAACCAGCTTATCTATCACACTTGCAAAATATTTTGATTGCGAAATTGTTTCTGCAGACAGCAGGCAATTTTATAAAGAAATGTGTATAGGTACAGCAGTACCTTCAACAAAGGAATTAAAACAAGCCAAACATCATTTTATACAGCATAAAAGCATTAAAGACGAATATAGTGTGGGGGATTTTGAAAAAGATGCTCTGGCAAAGCTTACCGAGTTATTTAAACACAAAAATTATGCAATTCTTATAGGGGGATCTGGCTTGTATGTTAATGCTGTAACAAATGGTCTGGACAATTTTCCTGAAACAGATATAGAGATCAGAAAAAAGCTACAGGAAGAATATACTAATACCGGGATAGAGAATCTTCAACTACAATTAAAAGCATTAGATCCCGAATATTATAAAAAAGTAGATTTAAGCAATACACACAGAGTAATGAGAGCTCTTGAAGTATGCATTAGTAGTGGTTTTCCGTATTCTGCATTTTTAACCAAACCCAAAAAAAAACGCCCTTTTCATATTATCAAAATTGGTATTACTGCAGATAGAGAGATTATTTATGAAAGAATAAACACAAGGGTAGATTTAATGATCGAAGAAGGCTTAATCGATGAAGCAAAAACCCTTTACAATTTTAAAGTATTAAATGCATTAAATACTGTTGGATACAAAGAAATATTCAAATATCTGGATAGTGATTGGGATATTGATTTTGCTATTTCTGAGATTAAAAAAAATACCAGACGTTTTGCAAAAAGACAACTTACCTGGTTTAAAAAAGATGCCGATATTAAATGGTTTGACCATATCGCCCCATCTACGTCTATTACTACATATATAAAAAAAAACTCACTATAAAATAGTATAGTGAATTTTTTAAAAGTTAGTTACCGTTATACTATTTTTTTAAGACTCTTCATTTCTTACCACTAATCTAAACCCTTCTCCATGAATATTAAGGATTTCAACACTTTCATCTTTCTTTAGATATTTTCTTAATTTCGCTATATACACATCCATACTACGAGATGTAAAATAATTATCATCCCTCCATATCTTTGTCAACGCTAATTCTCTTGGCATCAAATCATTAAGATGCAAGGCTAATAATCTAAGAAGTTCATTTTCTTTTGGAGAAAGTTTGATAGGGTCTTCTTCTTTATATGTCAAAAAACGAAGTTTTGAATTAAGATGAAATCCGCCTATTTTAAATTCAAATTGCTTGCTATCTGCAACAGACTCTGTGCTTTTACGCTGCATAATAGCTTGTATTTTCATTAATAAAACTTCACTATCAAAGGGTTTGTTAAGATAATCATCTGCTCCTACTTTATATCCTTTCAACACATCTTCTTTCATTGCTTTTGCTGTTAAAAAGATGATAGGTATTTCTTCATTTTTTTCTCTTATCTCTTTTGCTAAGGTAAACCCGTCTTTGTATGGCATCATCACATCAAGGATGCACATATCATAATCATCTTTTTTGAATTTTTCAAAGCCTTCCATGCCATTTTTAGCATGTACAACATTATAATCATTCATTATTAGATAATCTTTTAAAACTGTACCAAAGTTTGGATCATCTTCTACAAGCAAAATCTTTTTGTTTTCTGTTTCCATATTTTAAGATATTAACGGTAATTTAATTATAAAT
Organism: Aquimarina sp.; assembly: GCF_977115655.1. NCBI lineage: Bacteria > Pseudomonadati > Bacteroidota > Flavobacteriia > Flavobacteriales > Flavobacteriaceae > Aquimarina > Aquimarina sp. Next base: position 51,247 of record NZ_CDSBKO010000021.1, on the reverse strand, counting down.
GTGGAGCCTTTTCCCCTTTCACTCTCCACCCAGATTTGACCATGATGGTCATCAATAATTCTTTTTACATAGGTTAGCCCCAATCCATGTCCTTTTACGTTATGAAGATCTCCTGTATGTTCTCTAAAAAACTTTTCAAAAATCTTTTTTTGCGCTACCTTGCTCATTCCTATTCCCTGATCACGAACCTTGACTACTATGCTGTTTTTTACGTTTTCTGTATATATATCAATTTTAGGTTGGTTTTCAGAATATTTTATTGCATTATCCAAAATATTTACAATCACATTTGTTAAATGACTATCGTTTGCCAATATTGTTGATTTAAGTGCTCCTAAATGCATTTTTATATATCCTTCTCTATTTTCTACAAGCAATGAAACGTGTGTAATTGCATCTTCGATAATATCATGCAATTCTAGTCTTTCTTTTTTAATATTAAGTTCGTTTTTCTCTAATTGAGATATTCTTAATACATTTTCTACCTGAGCATGCATTCGTTTATTTTCTTCACGTATCATATTCATATAACGTCGGACTTTTTCTGGATCTCCCGCTATTTTTGGGTTTTTAATAGAATCCAGGGCCAAATTAATAGTTGCAATAGGAGTTTTAAGCTCGTGTGTCATATTATTAATAAAATCCGTTTTAATTTGGGATATTTGTCGTTGTTGCATTAATTGTGACAAAGCACTGGAGTAAGCTACAACGATAATTAGTGTAAATATTATCGATAATATGGCCATTCCTTTGATAGTAGAAAGTACATATTGCTTTTTTCCTGTAAAATTAACATACAGTTGATATTCACTTACCCCTTGTTCGTTTACAAAAAGAGGAATCCCGTATGTTGTTGGGTTATCCAAACTAAAATCGTCAGAACGTACTTTGGTTGCCAAAGCATTACTATAGATAGCATATTCAAAATCAACCTTTATATCTCTTTCTTCTAATTCTTTTTTAAGTAAATACTCTATTTCTTTTTCTTGAACTCTTCTGTGAATTGGTATAAAACTGGCTATTTCTCCTATTACTATTTCATAATCCATTCTTTGAAGATCTGTTAATCCTCTAATTCTCTCCAATTTGGATTTAGAATTTTGTTTTGCAAAATTCTCCATTGAATCTTGCGTTGCTATATCTGTATTACGATGTAAAATATTTTTTAATCGTAAGGTATCAATATTCAAATTTATAAAGGATGAAAATAATTTATAATCTTCTTCCAAAATACCATTTGCATACGCAAATGACTTTGTTGTATTATCAATACTAATATCCAAGAGCTGATGAATAGTTTTATTATCAGGCTCATCGATGCTATCCAAGATTTCTTGTAATGGTATAAACATCTCTTCAAACTCTCTGTACTGGATTCTATTAGATACAGATATCAGTATTTGTTTAGCATTAAAAGAAAACTGCTCTTCATTATTCTCTACAGTGTTGTTAATCCAATATCCCTGAACAAAAATAATCCCAATTAACGACAAACTCATCAGGATTATCAACAACACGAATAACCTTTTATTCATAGATCAAAAGTAAGACTTTAACATTTAGCTACTTTATGGTTTAACCAAATGTTAACAAAATGAAATGTTCTAACTATAGTTATTTTAAAGATAATACTTTATGAATCTCATTTACCTGATTCTCTGTATCTTTTAAATTGTTATTATTTATAACAAAATCTGTCAACGCCAACTTTTTGTCATCATCCCATTGATTATTCATCCTATTTAAAACATCTTCTTTGCTAGTATTGTCCCGCTTTAAAACTCTTTCTATTCTTGTTTCTACAGGGGCAGAAACCAAAATAGTATAATCACAATTTTTGTACCCGTCGTTTTCAAAAAGTATCGCTGCCTCTTTCAAAACATAGCTTCCTTTTTGTTTTTTTTTCCAATAATCAAAATGTCTGGCTACCCGAGGATGTACAATAGCATTTAATTGATTAAGTTTTTCTTTATCTTTAAAAACAATATTGGCTATATATCCTCTATTTAGCTTTTTGTCTGTATAAGCCTCGTTTCCTAATAGTTCTATAATTTGTTTTTTTACAAAGGTATTCTCGTTCATCATTTTTTTTGCCTCATCATCTGCAATATAAACGGCGATACCCAGTTTTTGAAACATTTTTGCCACGGTAGATTTTCCACTACCTATCCCCCCTGTAAGACCAACTACTTTCATATCTTGACATATCACTTTAAAACTATAAACTGAACTTGTTTTTCTTGTAAACGAACATCGTGAACAAAACCGGATTTATTAACTAGTTCCAGTGTTAAAAATGAGCTTTCTTCTGATGCTTTTGCATAATCTGCTACTACTATAAAATCCCTTGGGCTTACCTCGTTGTATTTATCCAGACCTACTCTGTACACTACAGAAATTTCTTTTGGAAATATTTTAATATTCATCCCGTCAGGGATATTACTTAGGGTTATCGGGATTTTTTGACTCCCTTCGGTAAATTTACTCACCGATATGCTACTTTCTATTTTTGACGGAGTTACCATAATATTAGGTGGTAAACTTACTGTATCTATATCTAACGCAAAAGTATAGTCAATATTTAACCCTTCTAAAATTATTTTTTTTGTTTTCACAGACTTTATTGTATCTATTATTTTTGAAGGGCCACTAACCATAACAGAATCTGGAAAAACAGATACTCCTTTATTACTACCATATCCAACAGAGTATTGAATATCTTGGTCTATCGTTACCGGTACTCTTTTTTGTGATTTATGATCCAGTTTTAATGTTAGCGTATCTTTTTGTACTGATAAAATTCTTCCTTTAAAATCTAATTTATTTTTTAATACCAAAGATTCTTTGTCTACATAAAAATAATATTGATCTTTTATATTAGCTACTGCATCCTTTATGTTTAGTTTTAGTACAGGTTTGCCCCAATAATAATTAATCAGCCTAAAACCATTGCCATTAAACACCATTCTTAGTTCCTGATCGCTTTTTTCGTTAAAAATTTTATCCTCAGGGATACCGGCATATTGTACAGTAACTTCTATCTCTTTGGTATAATTTTTTGAAAACTGTTTAAACAACCACAAAACAGAGGTGAATAATAGAAAAAATAAAAAGGTTTTTACGCTGCTTCTTTTTACATAAAATTTATTTTTTTTTCTACTTGGCATAGATATTACTTTAAGAAAAACAACTTCTTAAACTGCTCTTCGGGAGTTTTTTTTAACAGATGAATATAATAATAAGATTTTAGGAATCCTCTTCCATACCCATAAAATTGTATCAAAACTGCCAAAACTGACTGAACCCCAATAGAAATATTTTTATATTTAATCGTTGCATCAACAAATATAATTCCAAAATACCCTCCCAAAACGGTTATAAAATACCACCAGCCCAAAAACATTGTTATTATTGCAAACAATACATATCCCACAAACATGCCTGGAAACCAATATGTAAGCTTGGCTGTTTCTGGATGCCATTTGTTTAAAATTGGTCTTACTAATCCAAATTTATGAACTTGAGTGTAAAATTTTTCCCAGGATATCCTTCTTTTATGAAATACTTTTGCATCAGGAATTAATGCTGTTTCATATCCTAATTTCCATAGTCTTATAGTAAGATCCGGATCTTCTCCCGGATGTATATTACCAAATCCTTTGGATTTCAAAAAAGCTTCTTTTGATAATCCCATATTAAAACTACGTGGTTGAAACTTGCCTATTGTTTTTTTTCTTCCTCTTATTCCTCCTGTGGTTAGATAGGATGTCATACTATAGCTTATTGCTTTTTGCAGGTTAGAAAAGCTATCATGTGCATCATCTGGCCCTCCGTAACAGTGAACAAAATTATGTTCTAAAAACTTATTAGCTTCATACAGATAGTTTTTTGGCAATATTACATCACTATCCAAAATAACAAAGTAATTTCCTTTTGCCCTATGCATTCCATAGTTACGGGAATCCCCCGGGCCTGTATTGGGTTTTGTATAATAACTGATTAATAGTTTATCTTTAAATCCCTCTATAACATCTTCAGATGTTTGTGAGGATCCATCTTCTATAACCACAATCTCATATTCTTGAGAATAGTTCATCGCCAACATACTTTCCAAAAGCTCTTTGATCTCATTTGGTCTGTTAAAAACAGGTACTATAAAAGAAAAATATATTTTCATATTTATAAAGATAACCAACAAAAAATCCCATTATCTGTTAAAAAATGGGATTTTTTAAATATTCATTTTAGTAAAAAATACTATTTTTCTATAAATTTATCCATCACCATCTGGCTTACTCCCATATTAGAGAACCCCCCATCATGGTATAAATTTTGAAGGGTTACTTTTTTTGTTAAATCAGAGAATAGGGTAATAGTGTAATCTGCACATTCTGATGCTGAGGCATTACCCAAAGGTGACATTTTATCTGCATATTCTATAAATCCATCAAATCCTTTTACTCCTTTTCCTGCGGTTGTTGGGGTTGGGGATTGAGAGATTGTGTTTACCCTTACTTTATGATCTTTGCCAAAGAAATAGCCAAAACTACGTGCTATGGACTCCAGGTATGCTTTATTATCTGCCATGTCGTTATAATCAGGAAACACTCGTTGTGCAGCCATATAGGTTAATGCAACTATACTACCCCATTCATTCATAGCTTGCTTTTTATATAAAGTCTGCATTGTTTTATGAAAAGAAAGCGCAGATACATCCAGTCCTTTTTGTGTCCAGTCATAATTTTGATCTGTGTAATGACGTCCTTTACGAACATTTATAGACATTCCTATAGAGTGCAAAACAAAATCAAGTTTACCTCCCAAAATTTCTGTTGCTTTATCTACAAGATTTTCCAAGTCTTCTAATGAAGTAGCATCTGCAGGTATTACTTGGGAATTAGTTTTTTCTGCAAGAGTGTTTATAGCCCCCATTCGCATTGCAACAGGTGCATTAGTAAGAACAAAGCTCCCTCCTTCTTCAAAAACACGCTCTGCTGTTTTCCAAGCAATTGAATTTTCATCTAATGCCCCAAAAATAATTCCTCTTTTACCTTTTAATAAATTGTGTGCCATTTAACTGTAAATTAAAGTATGGTTATACGAGTGGTAAAGATAACAAAACGACCCAAACCATCACTAACCGAAAAATATTTTAGTTTAATTTGCAATAATCTTATTATTAATTCAATAATGATTTTGCATGTATCAATGCTGAATCTGAAATGTTTTTTCCTCCAATCATTTCAGCAATTTCTTTGATTCGTTCTTCTTTACTCAACAATTTAAGTTGTGTAATTGTAGTGTTTTTAACATCTTCTTTATATACTTTATAGTGGCTTTGCCCTTTAGCTGCTATTTGTGGAAGGTGTGTAATGCTAAAAACTTGTATTTTTTGACTCATATCTTTCATCAAATCTGCCATTTTATGTGCTATCTCTCCAGAAACCCCTGTGTCAATTTCATCAAATATAATTGTTGGCAATTGTGCATATCTGGACAAAATAGATTTAATAGCTATCATGATTCTTGATAATTCACCCCCAGACGCAACTTTTTTAAGTTCCCCATAAGTTCCTCCTTTATTTGCTGAGAATAAAAACACAAGCAGCTCTTTACCATTAGGCATATATTTTTCTTGCAGTTCTAATGAAGCTTGAAAAGTTGCATTGGGCATTCCTAATGCTTTAAGAATATCTTCTAATTCTTTTACCAACTGTGGTAATGCTTTATTTCTTTTTTCATGAATTTTGTTTGCAACCTCGTCTAATTGAGATTCTATTTTAGAAATTTCTTTTTTGATCAGTTCTATATCTTCTGTTAAAGATTCTGTTTTAGAAACTTTTTCACGTAATTCTTCTGTTAAAACAATCAAATCTTCAATTTCATTCACAGAATGTTTTGCTAATAAATTATTTAACAATTGTAGTCGTTGACTGGTTTTTTCTAATTGCTCAGGATCTGCTTCTAACTTTTCTAATTCGCCAAGCAGTGTATCTCCTATATCATCCAATTCTATATAAATACTTTGAATTCTTTGCGAAAGCTCTTTCAAAGAGGAAGAATAAGATTCTATCTTCAAAATATTATTTCTAATTGTATTTAATTGATCAGACACTCCTATTTCTTCAGAAGAAACAATAGCTATCGATCCGGATAATCGTTCTTGTATCTCTTCGATATTATTAAGTTGCTCATACTGCTCTTCAAGCTCTTGCATCTCTCCTGCTTTTAGCTTGGCTTCTTCTAGTTCTTTTAAAAGAAAAGCATTATAATCATATTCTTTTATAAATTCTTCCTGGCTGGCTACCAAGGCATTTACTTGTTTGTTCTTTTCTTTTAGCAACTTAAGACCTCTTTTATATGATTCAATTTCTCTGTCTGCCTTTGCCAAGGCATCCAAAACTTCAAATTGAAAATCATTAGTGGTAATTTCTAATGTTTGGTGCTGACTATGAATATCTATCAATTTGACACCCAAAGATGTTAATGCTTGTAATGTAACGGGGGTGTCATTTACAAAGGCTCTGGACTTACCTGATGGCAATATTTCCCGCCGTATTATGGTTAGATCTTCATAATCTAATTCTTCTTGTTTAAAAAAAGGAACAAGATCATATTTTTTAATTTCAAAAACGCCTTCTATAAAGCATTTTTGAGTATTATCTTTTACGCTATTAACATCGGCTCTTTTGCCCAACAACAACCCTAATGCCCCAAGCAACAAGGATTTACCTGCGCCTGTTTCTCCTGTAATTGTTGTCAAACCAGAATCAAAAGACACTTGTAGTTGTTCTATTAACGCGAAGTTTTGTATAGAAAGACTTCTTAGCAAAGGATAGAAAAATTTTGGTTATTTTTAAAAAAGTAAAGATACTATAGTTTTAAAAATAAAGTGTTTTTTTTTAAAACTTAATATCTTTCCAATTTTCTGAATATGTAGGTGCTATTTTATTAAGTATTTGTACTGTTTCGGCTATATTAACAGATGGTCCACCGGATAATATGCTGGATATTTCATCTGCCTTAGCATCAAAAAATACTCTCATTATGTATGAGTTAGGCCTGGTATCATGTACCTCCTCTAGCGATCTCATGGATTCGGTAATTATTTCTTTACCTTGTTTTACATTATTATACATAACATCTAACCCTTGTCTGTGATATGTATACATTGCTTTACGATATCCTTCATAGGTTCCCGAAAGAAGATCATCGTTGAGTCTAAACCTGTTGGGGTTTTGTTCTCTCGCCCAACCTGCCGTATTGCTTCCTTGGGCATTGCTAACAATATTTTTGGCTTCTTGATAGTAGCTTGTGCCTTTATTTAACTCAAATGTATCTGCATCTACCCCTAATATGGTATACAAATAAAATGCTATTACAGAGACCAGGTTGGACTCATAACTATTCTGGTTATAATTTAAAGGTTGAAATTCTAAATAGTCAAAATTAAACTGCTTATCATTTACATTAAATATTGTAGTACTATAACCCGAACCATATACAGGGCGGGATGCCTGCACTTGTATGGTTGCTAAGAAAGCATCATTATCGTAACTAACAATAGTTATAAAAAAGCTACAATTAATTCGCTCTTCGGTACGATACTCTACAGAAGTCCACTTTGTATTATTAATAAACTCAGTTAGTGAACGCTCCAGGGTTTTAAAAACCTGAAGATTAGGGTTTCCTGTTTGTTCTGCATTAATAGCTACTGTAGCATTAAACTCTTGAGCATTAAGACTAAGACCAACTATGAATATTACAATAATAAATAGCTTATTCATTTTTTAATGTATTAATTTCATCAAATATATCTTGTGCAACTTGTGACTTTGTTTTTAAAGCAAACGCTTTAATTTCTAATTTATGATTAATCAAACTTACTTTATTTGTTTGTTCTTTAAAACCTGCTCCTTTATCGTTAAGTGAATTTAGAACAATCAAATCCAAATTTTTATTCTTAAGTTTATTTATAGCATTTTCTTCTTCATTTTCTGTTTCTAAAGCAAACCCAACAAGGAATTGGTTTTTTTTCTCTGTCCCCATCCACTTAAGAATATCTTTTGTTCTCTCCAATTCTATAGAAAACTCTGCTTCTTTTTTTTTGATTTTTTGATCCGAGGCTTTTTTAGGTCTATAATCTGCAACGGCAGCAGATGCTATTGCTATATCACAATCTTTATACAAAGAGACCACTGCTTCGTACATTTGTTGTGCACTAATTACATTAATTACTTTTATATATGCATGGTTTACTTTGATAGCAGACGGGCCTAAAACAAGATTTACATCTGCTCCCAAATTAGCTGCTATTTTAGCCAACTCTACTCCCATTCTACCGCTAGAATGATTGCCTATAAATCGTACCGGGTCTATTGCTTCGTATGTAGGCCCTGCAGTTATCAAAACTTTTTGTCCTTTTAATGGTAATTTGCTTAATATATCTTTTTCTATATATTCTACAATATTTTCTGGTTCTGCCATACGCCCCTGACCAACCAAGCCACTGGCAAGCTCTCCTGATTCTGCGGGAATCATTATATTGCCAAATTTCTGTAGTTTTTCAAAAGATTTCTTAGTAGTGGGGTGGTTGTACATATCCAAATCCATTGCCGGCGCATAATATACCGTACATTTGGCAGACAGATAAGTTGCCAGTAACAGATTATCACTGTTACCGGTAGCCATTTTGGCTAATGTATTTGCTGTAGCGGGAGCTATTACCATTAGATCTGCCCATAACCCCATATCTACATGGTTATTCCAGATTGCATTTTCATCTTCTTTATCAAAAAAAGAGGAATGTACCGGGTTTTTGGACAATGTGGATAGAGTAAGAGGCGTTACAAAGTCTTTGGCAGCAGGGGTCATTACTACTTTTACCTCTGCTCCTGCCTTGATAAACAGGCGCACTAAGTTTGCTGTTTTATAAGCAGCAATACCAGCGGTGACACCTATTAAAATCTTTTTACCGCTTAAAACAGACATATATTTATAGAGATTCTGTGTCTGCTTTTGTATTTCTATAATAAATTTTACCTTCTAACCACTCTTGTACTGCTAGGGCATGTGGTTTAGGTAATCTTTCATAAAACTTAGATACTTCTATTTGTTCTTTGTTTTCAAAGACCTCTTCTAAACTATCATTATATGTAGCAAACTCGTCTAGTTTTTCAAGAAGTTCTTTTTTTATATCTGTATTAATTTGCCCTGCTCTTTTTGCTATTATCGAAATTGCTTCATAGATATTATCTGTTGGCTGATCAATACGGTTTTTATCAATAGTAGTTGTATTTACAGGCGCATTACTTTTTTTCAAATCCATCTTCTGCTTATTTTCTATTTAATTAATTCTAGTCTTTTGTTTATATCTTGTGCTATCTCCTCGGCTTTTTCTATGTACTCACCTTCGGTTTTATAATATTTTTTATAATTATTATAATAGTCCCGAGCAGTTTCTAAACGTTCTTTTACTAAGCTTTCGTAACTTCCTATAGCCAAAAGATATTCAGACTCTAACTTGTAATATAGTACTTTTTCTTTAAAAGAGGATCCCGGATAATCTACAAGATAGTTATCAAATGTTGCTATAGCTACTTTATAATCTTCTCTATGATGATATTGTTTAGCTATTTCGTAGGCTTTTCTTTCTTTTTTATTTCTCAGTTCTGTTACAAGAATATTTGCTTCTTTTAAATTCTCGCTTTCTGGAAATGTATTAATAAATTCCTGAAGTTTTTCGATTGCTTTTGTGGTTTCTTCCTGATCTAAGCTATATCTTGGAGATAAATAATAATAGCTTTTTGCTCCTTTATATGCTGCTTCTTCTTTTTTCTGGCTGTTAGGATATGATTTTACATATCTTTCAAATTGATAACCCGATAAATAAAAATCTTCTAGTTGATAGTATGTGTCTGCATAATAATACATTATTCTTTCTGCCTGGGGCTTACCTCTGTACAAAGGAACTATTTGTTCAAGAAGCCGTAAAGCTTTTTTATACTTCCCTTCTTTATATAAATCCTCAGCGGCTTTATATTTGGCTGATAAATCCTCGCCTCTAACTACCTTTTGGTATTCACTACAAGAACCTAAGAACAAAACAAAAACAAGCAAATACAATAATCTATTCATATCATAAAAAAACATCTGGCAAAAATATGTATTTCTACCGTATTACAAAAACTTTATTCATTGAATTAACTTACCTGTATTCATTGTTATTTATTTGGTAAGCAAATCTTTCAGACAATCCTTTATTTTATTGATTACCTCATACCAATAACTAAGTAATTAATGGTTTGTTGCAAGGTTTTACAATATTAACCCTTATAACAGTTTTATTTATCTAATAAAGAAGTTTTATCCAGATTACTATGGTCAAGAACTGTATAACCTTCTTTATCATAATAAAAAGCTTTAACAAAACTATGATCTTGTTTTAAGTTTTTTAAAACATAAGAGTGTACCTGATGAACCTCTTGCGCAAAAGACTCGTCATAGTAGCTGAATAATATTAAAATCTCAGCATTTAAGCATTGTAATTGTTGCCTGTTATACTCTGCCAACGGGCTTGATTGTTCTATAGGATGCACAACTGTCCACGTGGTGGGCAGATATGTAATGGAATCTCTTTCTAATTTAAGATTATAAAAGTTATTGACAAATTTTTTATCCTTGTCTTCTTTTGATAGGGCAAGAGTAGCTTCTATCCTGGGTCTGATCATTACATTAGTGCTTCTGCTCATTAGTCTGAACATAATACAATCTACACCATTATGTTCTTTTAAAATCAGATTATTACTAAATCGAATATTTGCTCTTGGTTTAGAAAACCTTCCATAAAGCAGTCCTGTAACAAACGAAAAACTTAACAATCCTATAAGTGCTTCAAAGGAGGAAATCACCCCAAACACAAGCCCTTTTGGAGCCATCGCACCATAACCTACTGTTGTAATTGTTTGTGCCGAAAAAAAGAATGCGTTAAGAAAATCCCTGTACAAATTTCCTGTTGGCTCTGTTATATTTACAATTCCTAAAAATGTATAGATTATAGCAAAAAGTGTGTTTATTAAGGTGTAACCCAAAAACACCCATAAAAAAAACATCCCCCAAGTTATGTTTATCAAATAATTATAATTTTCTGATAAAGAATTTGGTCTATTAATATGTTTTATATTAAAAGATCCATCCGGATTAACAAATCGTTTGGCATATTTGTTTGAAGATTTGCCAATTCCCGGATCTTTTATTTTTTTAGCCATTATTTACAGAAGCTAATAATTTTCAATAAATTCTTTTATTTTTTTCTCTAAACCTAATGAGACTGGCAATAATGGTAATCTAAGGTTATCGTCACAAATACCTTTTGTTTTTAAAATATTTTTAATACCTGCCGGATTACCTTCTTCAAAAGCATAATCAAGAACAGGGAGCAGTGTGTATAAAATATCGTACGCTTTTTTTGTTTGGCCCGACAGCCCTAAACGTATCATTTCTGAAAACTCCTGAGGAAATCCTTGCCCTACTACACTTATAACTCCATCTCCGCCAGCTGAGACCGCGGGCAATGCTAATGCATCATCCCCGGATATTACTAAAAAGCCGGCAGGTTTGTTCTTAATAATCTTTAATACTTGCGTAAAATCGCCTACTGCTTCTTTTATACCAACTATTTTATCTAATTGAGCAAGACGTAATGTGGTTTCTGCTGTCATATTAGTTCCTGTTCTAGTAGGAACGTTATACAACAATACTGGCAAGGGGCTATTATCGTTTATACTTTTATAATGCTGAAAGATCCCTTCTTGACTTGGCCTGTTATACATTGGCACAACAGAAAGTATTGCGTCAAAATCAGATGGGTTAACTTTTTTAATTTCTTCTACTACTGCTATAGTATCATTTCCCCCCACACCTATCACCAAAGGAAGTCTTTTATTATTAACTTCTATTATATGTGCAATTAAACTCTTTTTTTCTTCTTTTGTAAGAGTTACCGACTCTGCTGTGGTTCCTAATACCACCAAATATTCCACATTACCTTCTATACAAAAATTAACCAAGGATGCAACCCCTTTATAATCTATCGTTCCATCTTTATTAAAAGGAGTAGCTAATGCCACACCAGTTCCTCTGAGAAAATTACTCATACTATATAATCTGTAAAATTTTTAAATATTTTTTCAACTCGGCTATAAAAAGGTTGGTATCATTTGTAGTAGCCCCGATAATCAAATCATTGATTCTATTATCTACGGCAGCAAAACCAACTTTAAATTTAGCTTTAGAGGCTGCTGCAACATAATTTAACTCTATTAAATTTTCTTCATAAAAATTAATCAAAACATCATATTCTTCATTTATAAACTCTTGCAAAGATTTGCTTTTTATAGTTCCACTAATACCAAAGCTTTTATCACTATAATAAGCAGCCTCTTTATCGTCATCTAATTCTTTTTGATTTTCTTTATACCCTATCACTTTAAGTCTTTCTGATTTTACCCCTAGTTCGTTAGCTAGTTTCAGTAAAGAAACAATGTTAACAGATTGTGATGCATCAATAAGAACTGCCAATGTCTTAAGACTTGAAATATTTTGTGGTCTGGCTTGTCTTTTCCCCAGATGCGCTTCAACATTTTTTCTTATCGCATTTCTTTTAAGGCCTTTTAAAATCATTTATTAAAAAAATTAATAAGCCACAAATGTAGCTATTTTACAATTTAAATTCATCTTGTATTCTCCCCGAAAGAAGAAAACCTTTATAATTAAACAACTATGTTGTTTTTGTTAAATCTAAAAATATTTATCGTTTACAGATTTTATATCTATTGGTTTTGTATCTATAAAAAATTTGGTAAAAAAATAAATCCCCAACATTTCTATACCATTAATCAATACCGTAAACTCTCTGCTATAGTAATACAATTCATTTATTGCCAAAAGAGCATCTACAAACAATGTACAACAAGCAGCTATAAAAAGATAAATAGATTTTTCGTATCTATCTGAAACATAAATAAAAAAACAAATTGAAACAAATAACAAAAGACCTATAACTATAAGAATCATCGCCCCAATTGAGTTCATAATCTTAGGTAAAATAAGATCTGTAATAGAAAAAATAAGGTATCCTATCAAAATCACACTTACTATTACCGGCGGGGATGCAAACACCTTCAGTTTAACATCTTTTTTGGATATAAAATCTTTTAGCAAAAAACTACACAATCCGTAAAAGATAAATATATGTACTGCAATCACTGTATAATATTTTACAAAATCAAGATATATAAAAACATCTGTTATTGCTATTATCAACATACTTAATGGAAACAAAAAACTCGACTTTTTAACCGATCTAAAATATAAATAAATTAAAGATACAGGAACGATAGGTTTTACATACACCAACCATTTTTTATCAAAAAAAACACTTACACACATAACAATTAAATAGGTGATGTAAAAAATCAGATATGTAGTGTTCGTTTTTTTCAATAAGTTTTAAAAAAATTACATAATATATAATAAAAATGATTGCTGCTATAAGAAAAAGGAATAATGTATTTACATTAAACAAAATATATTAACGTAATAAAAAAGCTTCAATTCCCTTTTTTTGTTTACTAATTTTAATTTGCCCCCTTTATTATATTACCTGACTTATGTGTCCTGAATATCTTTACACAAGATACTAATTTTTAAAGAACCTTATTAACCATATAAAGTACTTATAACAATCAAAATATCTTTTTACCCTAATTTGAAAAGAAATTCATCTTCACTTATAATAGGTATTGATAATGTATTTGCTTTTTCTAATTTACTTGGTCCCATATTTTGACCAGCTACAACAAAAGATGTTTTGGCAGATATTGAGCCAGAAACTTTACCTCCATTATCTTCTATCATTTTTTTAAGTTCATTTCGCGACACTTTTTCAAAAACCCCTGAAACAACAAAAGTCAATCCTTGAAATATATTGGTTTGGTTTGCCAACTTATCTGCAGATATCTCTAACTGGACTCCATATTGTTTTAATCTATCTATTAAAATTCTATTTTCTTCAGAGGCAAAAAACTCCACAACGCTTTGCGCTATTTTGATCCCTATTTCATCTACATTAACCAATTCTTCTTCTGATGCTGTCATTATTGCATCTATACGTTTATAATGTTTTGCCAGCTTTTTAGCAACTGTTTCTCCTACATATCTAATTCCCAAAGCAAACAAAACGCGTTCAAAAGGAACTTCTTTTGATTTTTGAATACCAACAATAAGATTTTCTGCGCTTTTTTCTGCCATTCTTTCCAAGGGGACTACTTGTTCTTTTTTCAACTCATAAAGATCTGCATAGTTTGTAATCAAATTTTCTTTGACAAGTAGTGTTACAGTTTCTCCCCCCAGACCTTCAATATCCATTGCTTTTCGAGAAATATAATGCTGTATACGGCCAATTATCTGTGGGGTACAGCCTTCATAATTAGGGCAATAATGCTGTGCTTCTCCTTCTTTACGCACAAGCTCTGTATGACATTCTGGGCAATGTGTTATATATAATGTTTGTATTGAACCTTGTTTTCTTTTTTCAAAATCGACTGCAATAATTTTAGGTATAATCTCCCCTCCTTTTTCAACAAAAACAGTGTCTCCTACTCGTATATCTAATTTTTCAATCTGATCTGCATTATGCAAAGAAGCTCTTTTTACGGTAGTCCCGGCAAGAGATACTGGTTTAAGATTTGCTACCGGAGTAATTGCTCCTGTTCTACCTACCTGATATGTGATTTCGTTAAGTATAGTAGATACCTGCTCTGCTTTAAATTTATAAGCCATTGCCCATCGGGGGGCTTTTGCTGTAAAACCAAGTTCTTCTTGCTGTTGTATATTATTTACTTTAATTACGACCCCATCGGTTTCGTAAGGTAAATCATGACGATGATTGTCCCAATATGTTATAAAATCCAGCACTTCTTCAATAGAGTTTACCAATTTGGACTCTACAGGTACTTTAAACCCCCAATCTCTGGCTTTTTCAAGGCTCTCAAACTGGGTTTTGATTTTTAACCTATCTCCTTTAACGCTATACAACAAACAATCTAATGGCCTTTTGGCTGTTTCACTGCTATCTTGTAATTTCAAGCTTCCTGATGCTGTATTTCTAGGATTTGCATAAGGCTCTTCGCCTGCTGCAATCCGCTCTTCATTCATTTTAACAAACCCCTTATAAGGCAAAACAATCTCTCCTCTAATATCAAATTTTTCAGGAAAATCTCCTTTTAATTTTAATGGTATTGATTTTATAGTTTTTACATTTGTAGTTACATCATCTCCTTGTATCCCATCCCCTCTGGTAACTGCTCTTTTTAAAATACCATTTTCATAGGTTAAATTTATAGAAGCTCCATCATATTTAAGCTCGCAAGTATAATTAATCGGGCCATCTACCATTTTTTTTATACGTTTCTCCCAGTCCAGTAAATCCTCTTGTGAGTACGAATTATCCAAAGAGTACATCCGCTCTTCATGCACTACTGTTGCAAAATTTTTGGTAACCTCTCCACCAACTCTAAGTGTTGGTGAATTTGGATCGTAAAACTCAGGATATTTTTCTTCAAGTTCCTGTAAAGACTTAAGTTTCATATCAAACTCATAATCACTTATTACTGCTGCATCCAGCACATAATAATTATAGTTATGCTGCCTTAACTCTTCTCTCAATAAATTTATCTGTTGTTCTATATTCATTTTAATGCGTATCCTTTTTTAAAGGTCAAACAAAACCTTACTGTTTTTAAACAATTATCATTTATCTGTTCCCAACAAGTTTTATACCTTTTCAGGCTGTAACCATTTTGGAGTCTGTACTGGTTTAAAAGTTTTCATTTTTTCTAACAATAGATCTATATCCTCTTCTACAATAAGTAACTCGTAGTTTTCTGTTTTTAAAAAGTTTTTACGAACCATATTTTTCAATAAAGCCAGTAGATCATCATAAAAACCATTTATATTTAAAAGCCCTATTGGTTTTTGATGTAACCCCAATTGTGACCAGGTTATAATCTCAAATAGTTCTTCTAGCGTCCCAAACCCTCCTGGCAATGTTATAAAACCATCACTTAATTCTTGCATTTTCATTTTTCGTTCATGCATATTAGCGGTAATAACCAATTTATCTAAACTACGATGTACCACCTCTTTCAACATTAAAAACTCAGGGATTACTCCTATTACTTTTCCTTTATTTTGCATCACTCCTTTGGCTACCTCTCCCATTATTCCAATTTTAGCTGCCCCATATACCAACGTTATTTTTTGATGTGCTAATTTTTCTCCTAACAAAAATGATTCAGAAATTATTTTAGCATCATTACCTTCACTACTTCCACAAAACACACAAATCGAATTCAGATCACTCATACTTACTATTTATTTTCAGGAACATAAGCCCTTATCATTCGTTTGTTACCATACATATCTTCTCTTATCTCTACAGAAGCAAAACCTAATTCTTCTATCCTTTTTTTTGTTTCAAAGCTTAAATATTGATTAATTTCAAAATACAATACTCCGTCATTATTCAATTTTTCATTTGCCAATATTGCTATTTTTTCATAAAAAAGCAACGGATCGTTATCGGAAACAAATAAAGCTAACGACGGTTCATTATTAAGCACATTGGCTTTCATTTCTTGCTTCTCCATCTGTCTTACATAAGGTGGATTGGAAACTATAATATCGAATTTTTGAAATAAACTCTCTACTTCTAAAATATCTTCTTTAATAAATGTTACTTCTACTTTATTATTTTTTGCATTTTCTTTTGCTACTTCTAAAGCTTGTTCTGACACATCCATGGCATATACTCTAGATTCAGGTAAATTTTTTGCTAACGAAACAGCAATACAGCCACTACCTGTACCTATATCCAAAATAGTTAAGGAGGTATTTTTTAACTGGTCTTTTAAGATCCAATCTACTAACTCTTCTGTTTCTGGTCTTGGAATAAGAACATTTGGATTTACTTTAAAAGACATTCCATAAAAATGGGCTTGACCAAGGATATACTGAATTGGCTCTTGTTTTTCTAATCGTCGCTTTACTTTATCAAAAATCTCTATTTGTTTTACAGAAATATCTTGATCCAAACGCATCGCTATATCTACTCTTTTAAGGTTTAAAAAATCTTCGGAAAGAATATAGAAAAACGACAGAATTTCTTCTGAATCGTATATCCCGGATAAAGAATTAATAAAATTAGCTCTAAGGTCTTTTATCTTCAAAACTGAAGTTTGTTTATTTTTATAATTCTTTTATCATCCATGCCCGGCAACTATAATGCCCTGTATTTCCCATAGGAGCTTCCAAAGGTAAAAAGCCTACTTTGTGATACAACTTTCTGGCAGATTCCATATAAGGCATTGTTTCTAAATAACACTTAGCATATCCTTGCTCTTTTGCAAAATCAAGACATTTGTTTATCATTTTATATCCTATCCCCTTACCTCTTACTGGCGCCAAAAAATACATTTTTTGCAATTCACAAACCTGCATAGATGTTTCTCCTTCTAAAGGGGCAATCCCTCCACCTCCCATGATTTTACCATCTTCTACCACTACATAATACCGGGTTCCTGGGGCATCATAAGTTTCAAACATCTCATCCAAAGATTTGTCTTCATACGCAGTACCAACTTTTGGCACTCCCATCTCAATCAAAACATTACGTATTACCTCTGCTATTTCTTTGTTATCTTTTGGTTGTATAGCTCGTATTTTTATGTTACTCATTATATTTTAAATACTACTTTTGTGTTTCTATAAGACATATATACAGAAACACATCTTTGAATCTTTAAGTTAAATAAAACTAGTTTGTATTATAGGTATTGAAATATACGTTAAATCTAATCACAAACCAATGGGTAAAATTCTATTATTATCAACAATATTTGTATTAACCGCAAGCTGCTCTATTAGCAACAAACCTACTTTTAAATATATTGACAGTATAGAAGTTACCAACATAAGCTTAGACAGGGTCACACTTAATGCTAATGCTGTTTTTAACAATCCTAACAACCTAAAAGGAAAATTATCTATAAATGACATACATCTTTTTGTAGATGACATGGATATAGGAAGTGTTTCTGCAAAACAATTTGATGTTCCTGCAAAAACTGAATTTACCATTCCATTGCAAGGCACTTTTTCTCTTTCAAAAGTTTACAAAGAAAACAAGAACGATATTCTGGGAAGTATCCTGAAGGTTATTCAAACCGATTCTATTACTGTACAATACAAAGGCTCTATCAAGTATTACTTAGGGAATTTCTCCTATCCTTATACTATAGATAAAGAACAAAAAATAAGACTCAGATAAAGTGACAATACATCAAAAATACATACAACGATGCATTCAGCTAGCTCAAAATGGACTAGGCACTACTTACCCTAATCCAATGGTGGGTAGTGTGATTGTGCACAACAACAGGATTATTGGCGAAGGGTGGCATTATGAATCCGGAAAACCACATGCAGAGGTAAATGCTATTGCTTCTGTTAAAAAAACGTCTCTCTTAAAAGAGTCTACAATTTATGTAAGTCTGGAACCATGCAGCCATTTTGGAAAAACCCCGCCTTGTAGTGACCTTATTATAGCAAAAGGAATCAAAAAAGTAGTAATAGGAACCATAGATATTTTTGACAAAGTCTCTGGAGCCGGTGTTCAAAAATTAATAAGTGCAGGTTGTGATGTTACGGTTGGTGTCCTAGAAAAAGAATGTATGGATCTTAACAAACGTTTTTTTACTTTTCATAGCAAAAAACGACCATATATTATATTAAAATGGGCAGAAACAAAAGATGGCTATATCGCCCCCTTTTCTAGCAAAAAAAGAGAACCTGTATGGATTAGCAACACATATTCAAGACAAATTGCACATAAATGGCGAGCAGAAGAACAAGCTATTTTAGCAGGTAACCAAACAGTATTAAAAGACAATCCTAAATTAACTATACGAGATTGGTCTGGGAAAAACCCTATAAGAATTGTTATTGATTTGTCTGGAAAAACCCCCGAAGACTCTTTTGTTTTGGATCAAACTGTACAAACCATAATAATTACTTCAAAAAAACATAAAAAACCAAGTAGCAACACCCTTATTTATGAAGTTGTTGATTCGCAAAAATGTATACCCGAAGAGGTCTGCAGTATTTTACACAAATACAATATACAATCTGTAATCATAGAAGGAGGTCTGCACACAATCCAATCTTTTATAGATAAAAACCTTTGGGATGAGGCAAGGGTTTTTACAGGAAATACTACTTTTGGATCAGGAACAAAAGCTCCTGTTTATAAAGGAGAAATGATTTTTGAAGAAAAAATAACAACCGACATACTAAAAATATACCTGAATGATTAAAACCATAATTTTTGATTTTGGCGATGTTTTTATCAACTTAGACAAATCTGCTACAGAAAAAGCGTTTTTTAAATTAAAAAACGCGTCTTTGGCTATAGAAATACAAGAAGCAACCAAACATTATGAAGTAGGAGCTATTTCTACCACAAAGCTTATCAAAAACTTCAAAAAAATAATCCCAAAAGCTTCAGAAAAGCAAATTACAGATGCCTGGAATGCTGTTTTATTGGATTTTCCGGAACATCGATTAGAGTTTATCAAAAAATTAGCTTCAAAAAAACAATATAAGCTTATTTTGCTAAGCAACACAAATGAATTACATATTAACTGGATCAAAAAACATATTTCGTTTTATCCGGTATTCAAATCCTGTTTTGATGCTTTTTATCTTTCACATGAAATCAATTTACGCAAACCGGGGGCAGAAATTTTTAAATTTGTACTAAAACAGCACCAACTTATCCCTGAAGAAACATTGTTTATTGACGACACTAAAGAAAACACCTATACTGCTGCCAAACTAGGAATAAATATCTGGAACAACAACCCTGTAACAGAAGATATAACTAATTTATTTACCATAAAATCTGATTTATTTTGATCTACTTACTTTTAAGCATTATAGCCTCTTCTCTGATTTTTGTAATATTTAAGCTGTTTTCTAAGTATAATATAAATACTTTACAAGCCATAGTTGTAAATTATATGGTTGCTTCATTTTCAGGAATGATAGCGTATCCGGAACCGATTGACCTGACTGTTATCTCCAGGCTGGACTGGTTTTACGGGGCAATGATTTTAGGTGTTGTTTTTATATCCGTTTTTAATTTGATGGCTTATACAACACAAAAAAACGGCCTTTCTGTAGCTGCAGTAGCAAATAAGATGAGTTTGGTTATACCTATTATATTTGGAATAGTGGTATACCAGGAAAGCACAGGTTTTCTAAAATCAACAGGAATCATCGTGGCAATTATAGCAGTATACCTAACTTCTGTTAAAGCTAATAATGGTGCTATGATAAAAAAAGAAAATATAATCTTTCCTTTATTAGTATTTATTGGTAGCGGAATTATCGATACCTGTCTTAAATTTTTAGAAACAAGCTATGTTTCCAAAAATGATATTCCAATTTTTTCTTCTGTTATTTTTGGGTGTGCAGCAATCGTAGGTTTATTTATATTAGCATATAAAGCTATTAGAGGATCTCTTAAAATTTCTTTAAAAAATATTGTAGCCGGAATTGGATTAGGAATACCAAATTATTTTTCTGTTTATTTTTTAATCAAAGCGTTACGCTATGACACTATGGAAAGCTCTACTGTATTCACCATCAATAATGTAATGGTGCTTTTGGTTTCTACTTTTGCCGGGATTTTACTTTTTAAAGAACGATTGATCTTAAAAAACTGGATTGGTATCTTACTGGCTGTATTTAGTATTATTTTAGTTGTCTCTTCTATATAAAACAGTATCATTTGGAAATAGATGACACATACAAAACTATTGATTATCCGGGAACTGAAGTTCTTTTCAAGGATAAGAACAGTAAGTTTTTTGGGTACACTTTTCCCGTAAACAACGAAGAAGAGGTTAAACAAATTATCGAAAATCTTAAGAAACAACATCATTCTGCCCGACATTGGTGTTATGCATGGCAAACAGGAACCGAAAATGTAAAATACCGGACCAATGATGACGGGGAACCCTCTAACTCTGCAGGACAGCCTATCTATGGTCAAATCCAATCCTTTGATGTTACTAATATACTTATTGTTATTGTTCGGTATTTTGGCGGGGTAAAACTGGGGGTTGGAGGACTAATAAATGCCTACCGGTCTACTGCTCAATTGGCATTAGAAGCTTCCAAAATAATTCAAAAAACTATTAACATCAACTTTGTTATTGTTTTTGAGTACAAAAACATGAATAAAGTTATGAGAATTATTAAGGAAAACAACCTTAATATTTCTGACCAAGACCTTAATCTTAATTGCAAAATTTATATTTCTGTAAGAAAAAAGATGGTAGATAAAATAAAAGAGCTTTTCTTATCGTTGTATGAAGTAGAAATTAAAAGATTAGGGAATTAATATTCTTTTATTTTATCAATTAAGTAGGAAGGGCACGTAATAGGTTTTCTTGTTTTGCTATTAACAAAGACTAAAGTTGTAGATGCTATTGTTAATAATTGTTTACTTTGATTAAAAATTTCGAAGTCAAAAATTATTTTTATCGTAGGAATTTTCTGTAGTGTAGTTTTAATAGTTAATTCATCATCGAAGAAAGCAGATTTCTTAAATTTAAAGTCCATTGCAAACACAGGAAGCATAATACCGCTCTCCTCCATTGATTTATAAGAAACCCCTAGTTTTGACAACCAATCAATTCGTGCCAATTCTAAATACTGCGCATAATTACCGTGGTGCACAACGCCCATTTGATCTGTTTCAGAGTATCGCACTTTTAGTAATGTTTCCGAAGTGATTAGCATATTATATATAATAGATTAATTAATAGTAGTACTATCAAATTATGCAAAAAAAATAATTAATATTCAACCCACAAATAGTTTTTTTTTTACATTTTTTGTTCACATATTTGTCGTGCAAAATTAGTAAGAAGTTTTTCAACAATTTCTTTTTAGTATCTTAACAAAAAAAATAAATCTAACCACAAGAATGAATGTAACCGCGCAATCAGTTTGGGATAATTGTTTGTCTTTTATAGAAGACAATATTACACCCCAAGCTTTTAAAACTTGGTTTGAACCAATAAAAGCTGTAAAACTTACAGATGGCGCTTTAAGTATTCAAGTTCCTAGTAAATTTTTTTATGAATGGTTAGAAGAGCATTATGTAAATCTCTTAAAAGTATCTTTAACCAGAGAGTTAGGAGAAGGTGCCAAATTGGTATACGTTATCAAAATGGAGAACACTTATGGTAACAAAAAACCGTTTACAGAAAAAATACCCAGCTCTAACAGAACCCCGGTTAACTCGCAAGAAGTAGACGTTCCTATTAAAAGCAAAAACCCTGAATTAAAAAATCCGTTTGTCATCCCGGGAATACGAAACGTAAAAATAGAATCTCAATTAAACCCAAATTATAATTTTGAGAATTTCTTAGAGGGAGACTCTAACCGATTAGCTCGTTCTGCAGGTATGGCAGTAGCCAACAAACCAGGAGGAACCTCTTTTAACCCTCTTCTTATTTTTGGAGGTGTTGGTTTAGGAAAAACACACTTAGCACACGCTATTGGAGTAAACATAAAGGACAACTATCCAGAAAAAACAGTTTTATATATTTCTGCTGAAAAATTTACTCAACAATATATCGAATCTGTAAAAAAGAACAACAGAAATGACTTTATTCATTTTTATCAAATTATAGACGTATTAATTGTTGATGACATTCAACTTTTATCAGGAAAAGCAGGAACGCAAGATGTATTTTTTCACATTTTTAATCATTTACACCAAAACGGAAAGCAAGTAATCTTAACCAGTGACAAAGCCCCTGTAGACATGCAAGACATAGAACAGCGATTGCTTTCCAGATTCAAATGGGGATTATCTGCCGAACTACACCAACCGGATTTTGAAACCAGAGTTTCAATTATAAAAAATAAATTATACAGGGATGGTGTAGAAATGCCCGAAGATATAGTTGAGTTTTTAGCTAATAACATAAAAACCAATATCCGAGAACTAGAAGGCGCTATTATCTCTTTAATTGCTCACTCCTCGTTTAACAAAAAGGATATCACTATAGATCTTGCAAAAACAATAGTAGACAACTATGTCAAAAATACCAAGAGAGAGGTATCTATAGACTATATCCAAAAAGTGGTAAGCGATTATTTCCAGATGGATGTAGAAACCCTGCAATCCAAAACGCGAAAACGACATATTGTACAAGCGCGCCAATTAGCAATGTTTTTTGCAAAAAAACTAACCAAAGCATCTCTGGCAAGTATTGGCACTCAAATCGGAAAAAGAGACCACGCAACAGTTCTTCATGCATGTAAAACAGTAGATAACTTATCCTCTACAGACAAACAGTTTAGAAAATATGTAGAAGATCTGGGGAAAAAGCTTACTTTATAACCTCATAACTATTCAATGAAAACCAAAATCTTAATGGTTTGCTTAGGCAATATCTGTAGATCTCCTTTGGCAGAAGGCATTTTAAAATCCAAACTTGATTCAAAAAAATACATCATAGAATCTTGTGGTACCAGTAGCTTTCATATTGGCAGTAAACCCGACAAACGATCTATAGAGATTGCACAAAAACACAATATTGATATTACACAACAAAGAGCTGCCCAATTTAAACAAAGTGATTTTACTACTTATGATTATATATATGTTATGGATAACTCTAATTACAGTAACATAAAAAATCTGGCAAAAGATACTCAAGAAAAAGAAAAGATAAAATACATTCTTAACGAAATCTACCCAAACAAAAACCTTGATGTCCCAGACCCATACTATGGCGGAGAACAAGGTTTTGAAGAGGTGTTTCAAATGTTAAACAAAGCTTGTGACAGTATCGCATCAAAACTTAAAGCAACAGAGTAATTTATTTCTTCAAAAAAAAAAAAAAAAAAAAAAAACATTACAGCAATACCATAACCAACCCCATGTTATTTTACCACACATAGTATATAAATAATACTATTACAATAGCTATCTATAAAAAAATAATACTAAATTAGTACAAATTCAAAACATATATTTTAACATTCAGGGCCTTAAATCCCCCAAACAACCAATATAAACCTAATTAATTAGCTATAAAAAGGCTTATGGAACCCAAACCACTAGATCTCAAAGGCAAACTATATCTTATCCCTACACGCTTAGGAGATGACGTTCCCTTAGAAGTGCTTCCTATATCTATAAAAAAAGTACTGGAACAAGTAAATCATTATATTGTAGAAAACGAAAAGCCTGCAAGACGATTTATAAAAAAGGTAAGCCCTAGCAAATCCCAACGCTCTTTAGTTATAAATACCGTTAATAAATACACTGATATTTCTGAAATACCCAGTTACTTAGCACCTTGTTTAAACGGAGAGTCTATAGGACTATTATCTGATGCAGGATGCCCGGGAGTTGCTGACCCCGGAGCCGAAGTAGTTAAAATTGCTCACGAAAAAGGAATACCCGTAACACCTCTTGTTGGTCCTTCCTCTATACTATTAGCAATGATGAGCAGCGGAATGAATGGTCAAAGCTTTACCTTCAACGGGTATTTACCTATCGACAAAAACGAAAGAAAATCAACCATTAAACAATTAGAAAAAACTTCTTTAGAAAAAAATCAAGCTCAAATTTTTATAGAAACCCCGTACAGAAATGATAAAATGTTTGATGACTTAAAAACGATATTACATGACAACACACGACTTTGTATTGCATGTGACATAACTCTAACTACTGAGTTTATTGCTACAAAAACCATAGCCGGATGGAAAAAAGAACAGGTAGACCTTCATAAAAGACCTACCATATATATTATACAAAAAGATTAAAAAACCTATAAAATCACTTTTGCTTTTCTATCTGCAACCACAAAAGAAGTATCATACCCTCCAAATCTTTTCATGTAGTAGCGAATAGTTGTTCCAAAAGCATCCGAAAAACCTTCTACTCCTCCACTACGAAGGTATTTTTTAACCGCACCGGGACCAGATAAATGAGCAGCAGCAAGAATCCCCGATTCTGTAACCTCTACACCATTAATTCTTTTTGACTCAAACCATTTAATATCCCTGCGTAAAATCCATTTATTCCTGGATAAGTTAGCGTAAAACGCTTTTTCCTGAAGTTCCGGATTATCTAAAAACTCAGATTTTTTCAAATCTTTAATTCCAAGCAGAGCAAGAGTCCCTTTACCAAATTGATATTTCCCTAAGTAACCAAATTGATTCACAACCCCATAATCTCCCCGGGATTCTTTAAAAGCAAGAGCTTCTTTAAAACCAATATAAGATCTTCCGAGTTTAAGAGAAATAAATGTATTATCATCTTCTATCTCATTAAAATTAGGTGCAACATAGTACAAATCCAAACCAGCCGTACTATACGAACTAAGATCTAAGCTCTCCTGTTCTGTAAAACTTAACAAACACACCCCTCCAATTGCAAGTAATACCGACGATCCTATTATCCTTTTTACCATATAAAAATTTTCTAAGTAGCCACCCAAAAGATGTCCCCATCTACTTAAATTTTTGCGGTGCAAAGATACAACTTTAATTTACACGACCAAGAGCAAAGCACAAAAATAATTATACTGCTGTAAAACAACATATTACATCAAAAAATGTTACTAAAAATGGTTAAAATCCATAAAAAAACATCAAAAAAACACACTTAAACGTCAAATAACACCTTTTTAACGAATAAAAAATAACACACTAAACTACACTATATTCACAAAAAAACCACAACTTTGTTAATAAGTTGTGGTTTTTTTAAATAGAAAAAACAGTAAAAACATTTTTTCTTTATCTATCAACAATACGTAAACATTATCGCTTTATTCCTTTTTTATTGATCCAATCTATATATTGTTTTTTGTTATTATTATGCTGGTCTAATGTCTTAGCAAATTTATGATATCCAATATCCTCAACATTTGCTACAAAAAAGTAGTATTCATGCTTTTCGTAGTTAAGAACAGCATCTATAGACGAAATATCCGGCATTGATATGGGCCCCGGAGGCAATGCCATATACTTATAGGTGTTGTACGGGCTATCTATCTCTAAATCTTTATACAAAACTCTTTTTATAACTGTATCCCAATCCTTGCGGTGTTTTTTTATTGCATAAATAACCGTAGGGTCAGCATCCAGTTTCCAACCATTTTTATACCTGTTCATATACACACCTGCAACCCTTGGTCGCTCATCAATCTTTGCTGTTTCTTTTTGAACAATTGAAGCTATGGTAATAACTTCATCTTTGGTCAACCCTATTTGTTTTGCTTTCAAAACACGCGAATCGTTCCAAAACCTAGTATATTCTTTGTACATTCTTTCTCTAAACTGTTCAGCAGAAGTATTCCAAAAAAACTCATATTTATTTGGGATATACATTGCCAATGCTGTTTCTGAAGAAAAGCCCTTGGATTTTAAAAAGATTTCATCTTTAAAAGATTTTAATAATGAAAGACTATCCGCTTCTATTTGTGATGCAATTCTCCCTGCCAAATTCTCAAGCCTTTCCTGGTTATTAAAATTTATTTGTACAGGTGAATTTTTGCTTCTCAGCACATTTATTATCTGGTTGTTATTTGAATTTTTCTTCAATATATATCTTCCTGCCTTTATTTTGTCTATATATCCTTTTCTTTTGGCTATTCTATCAAAACTATAAACATCTTTAAGCACCGGGGTAACAAGCTCAATAAGCTCTGTATAGGTAGCTCCGGTAGGCACATAAAGAACAGTTGTTTCTGTTTCAAATTTAGTATTAGGAGAAAAAACTGCCTGATACACGTAATACGCAAAAACCCCTCCGGCAATTAAGCCTAGCACTGCTATCGTAAATAATATTTTCTTAACGTACATATATTAACTGATATAAAAATTCATCTTTATAGGTGTTTTTTACAAAATTCCAGTCTTTTTTCACACCTGTTTTATTAAATCCTTGATTTTCAAATAATTTTACACTTGTTTTATTGTCTTCAGAAATATTAGCATACAGTTGATGTAAATTAAGGTGTGTAAAACCATAATCTATAATAAGCCGCAAAGCTTCTGCTCCATACCCTCTGCCTCTATTTTCGTTTTCTGCTATCAAAATCCCTATCCCTGCTCTATTATGGGCAGGATTATAATCAAACAAGTCAATCAAGCCTAAAGCCGCATGATCATTAGAGCAAATAACCAATCGTAATTGTTTCACCTCATAAATATCCTTATGAGAATGCTCAAGGTACTGCTTGATTAAAAATCTGGAATATGGTGTTTGGGTCGAACTCATTTCCCAAATCTGCTCATCGTTCTCTATAATATAGATAAAATCAAGATCTTCGGGCTCTAGCGCTCTTAAATATATATTTTCTCCTTTTAATGTCACCATTTAATCTCCCCCTTAAAAACCTGCTTTGCCGGACCTATCAAAAAAACATTTTTGTACCCGTCTTCAGTTTTTTCAAAAGTTACCTTTAACTCCCCTCCCAATGTATTAATAACAACCTCTTGCTTATCTGTTACATTAGTTGCATGCATAGACAACGCTACCGCAGTAACACCTGTTCCGCATGACAGAGTTTCATCCTCTACTCCCCGCTCATAAGTACGAACATCAAATACACCATCCTCTTTGGTCTCTACAAAGTTTACATTACTTCCCTTTTCAAAATAAGGCGCCCCATTTCTAATCTTCCTGCCTATATTCTTTACATCATAGTTCGCCAAATTTTCTACCAGTGTTACATGGTGAGGAGAACCTGTATCCAAAAACAAATGTGTATCATATTTTTCTATCGCAGATACATCCTGCATTTGTAAATACACCAAATCTTTTTTTATCGCAGCCTTATGCGGGCCATCAATTGCTGTAAAAGTAGCGGTATCTTTTATAACCCCCAAAAATGCCGCAAAAGCCACTAGACATCTTCCTCCGTTACCACACATTGAGCTCTCTTTACCATCTGCATTAAAATATACCATCTTAAAATCATCCTGGTCATTATCCGGCAGCTCTAAAAGCATTAAACCATCTGCCCCAACACCAAATTTTCTGTCACAAAGTCCGGCAAACAATTTGGTATCATTTTTGGTTACCAGTGATTGTCTGTTATCAATAATAACAAAATCATTCCCCGTGCCTTGGTATTTATAAAAAGTAAGCGTCATTATTTATTCAAATTATTAAAGACAAAGGTACAAAGAATGTTTGCACAAAACCGTTGTTAATTGTGAGTTAAATATCATAAAAAAAGTATACTATAATTGTAATTTTAAAAGTTAATAGCAGTCTATAGTAAAGTAATAATTAGTTAAATCGTACAAAAAGAAAAGAATATGAAAAGATTTTTGAGCTTATTGGTTGTAGCTATCCTTGCAGGAATCTTAACCTTAGGGACGTATAAAATGTTTTTAGAGCCAGAAACCGTTACTATTAAAGAAAATGAAATTAAACCAAATGTAACCCCAACAAGCTATACTCTTACAAACAACAATACAACTACACCTGCTTCTAGTATTGATTTTACTTTGGCAGCAGAAAAAACGGTAAACGCTGTAGTGCACGTTAAGCAATATGGTATTTCCCGTACTCCAAGAAATCTAATGGAATTCTTTAGAAATGAAGGGGCACAAGAAAGACGAATCCAAGGAGCCGGATCCGGGGTTATTATTACCGAGGATGGATATATAGTGACCAACAATCATGTAATCGAAGGCGCTACTGATCTGGAAATAACATTAAACAATAACAAATCCTATAAAGCCAAAATAGTTGGTACTGCTCCGCAATCTGATATTGCATTAATCAAAATTGATGCTGATGAAAAATTATCTTACATCCCTTTTGGAGACTCTAATTCTGCAAAAATAGGAGAATGGGTGCTTGCAGTAGGAAACCCTTTTAATCTTACCTCTACTGTAACAGCAGGGATTATTAGTGCAAAATCCAGAGACTTAGATGAATCTGACGATAAAATCCAATCTTTTATACAAACAGATGCTGCTATTAACCCGGGAAATAGCGGTGGCGCATTAGTAAATATCCGGGGTGAATTAATTGGAATAAACACAGCTATAACATCTCAAACCGGAAGCTACGTAGGATATGCGTTTGCTGTACCATCCAATAATGCAAAAAAAATCATAGATGATATAATAGAATTTGGCGGAGTACAACGTGGTATATTAGGAATAACAGGAGACACCATAAACCCAAAAGCAATAGAAGAATATGACATTCCTGTCTCTCAAGGTGTTTTTGTATCTTCTGTTGCAGAAAATAGTGGTGCCAAAAAAGCCGGATTGCTAAAAGGAGATGTAATCAAAGAAATTGACGGGTTACCAATTAAAAAATTTTCTGACTTAACAGGTTATGTAAATAGCAAAAGACCCAAGGACATTATAAATGTAAAGATCATACGAAAAAGAAAAGAATTAGTCCTGCCAGTTACCTTATCCAAGTATGAAATCCAAAAATATAACATTGATGATGTAGGTGTTGAAGTAATGAATCCTCCAAAAGGCTATTTGAAAAACTTTAATCTGGACCACGGGGTTGTAATTAGCAAAGCTTTAAGTTCCAGAATGAAAAGATATAATCTCGAAGGACTTATTATTAGTGAAATCGACGGGAAAAAAGTAAAGAATGTTATTGAAGTAAAGGAAATATTGGACAATAAATATAAAAATGAAGATATCACCATTAGTTTGGTAGATCGAAATGGGCAAAAAAGAGAATTTGTATTTCAATAACCCGCACTATACCTATGCGAAAACAAAAAAATCCCATTACTTTAAAAAGTAATGGGATTTTTTTTCACAAAAGGTTTCACGAAAACGTTTGAAATATATACTTTTGCACGAAATTTCAAGACTGTAAAACACAACATATTATGAGCTCTAACGAAGTTTATGAAAAAGAATTAGCCTTTCAGGCAGACAGACGTCGCGCCACAGTTGCATTCATTAAAACTGTAAGTGATCTCTGGTACGACAACTCTATAGAGTTAGTACTATTCCGCAATCAATTAATTGACAAAAACGTAAGTGAGATTATCAATTTGCATGAGTATGCAGGGGAGTTCGTACAGAAACCTATTTCAATTTTTGATTCTGTAGAAATCGCACAAGCTATTAAGCTAATGAATTTACCTCCATCAAAATTAGATATAGGTAAACTTACTTATGAGTATCACTTGGCAAGCGAAGAATACAACTCTATCAACGGTTTTGTACAGGATAAACTCAAAGATGCCAAAAAATTTAAACCTATTTCTCCTAAAAATGTAGTCCTTTATGGATTTGGCAGAATTGGTCGTTTAGTCGCAAGAGAATTAATGACCATTACAGGAAAAGGAAGCCAATTAAGGCTTAGAGCTATTGTAACCCGAGGAGCTATCACACAAGACATTTTAGAAAAAAGAGCTTCTTTACTTCGTAGTGATTCTGTACATGGAGATTTTGCAGGAACAGTAGAAACTGATCTTGCAAATAGTGCTCTTATAATAAATGGTACCACAGTAAAAATAATTAGCGCAAATAATCCTGAAGATATCGATTACACCAATTACGGCATCAAAAATGCTTTGGTAATTGATAACACTGGTGCTTTTAGAGACAAAGAAGCCTTAAACAGGCATCTTTTATCCAAAGGAGTAGATAAAGTATTGCTTACTGCTCCAGGAAAAGGGATCCCAAATATCGTGCATGGAGTTAACCATAAAGATCACGATCCGGACAAAGTAAATATATTTTCTGCCGCCTCATGTACAACCAATGCTATCACCCCTATTTTACAAGCAGTAGATGAAAGTTTTGGTGTTATTAATGGTCACTTAGAAACAATTCATGCATATACCAACGATCAAAATTTGGTAGATAACATGCACAGCAAGTACCGAAGAGGTCGCGCTGCAGCACTTAATATGGTAATCACAGAAACAGGAGCAGGACAAGCTGTATCCAAAGCATTACCAAACTTTGAAGGAAAACTAACCTCTAATGCAATTCGGGTTCCTGTGCCAAATGGATCTTTGGCCATTCTAAACCTTAATTTAGAAAAGAAAACCTCTAAAGAAAGTATGAATGCTATT
Organism: Aquimarina sp.; assembly: GCF_977115655.1. Taxonomy (NCBI): domain Bacteria; kingdom Pseudomonadati; phylum Bacteroidota; class Flavobacteriia; order Flavobacteriales; family Flavobacteriaceae; genus Aquimarina; species Aquimarina sp. The sequence goes on along the minus strand of NZ_CDSBKO010000021.1, from coordinate 20,003 downwards.
ATAAAAAAATATGCTTTAGAAGGAAACCTTGTGGAACAAATAAAATATTCTTTGGATAATGAATTAGTATCCAGTGATATTATTGGTTCCTCGGCTCCTTCTATCTATGATAGTAATGCAACTATAGTGGATGCAAAAGGACACAATGCCATTTTATATGTTTGGTATGACAATGAGTATGGATATAGCCATCAAGTAATAAGACTATCCAAATATATTGCCAAGGTTCGACGTTTTACTTATTATTAAAAAAAGTACTTATGTACAAAACCAGATAAAGCTGTTATTTATGCGATAATGGCTTTATCTGGTTTTTTTTTGAGAATCATTTTAATAAACTTCAAATTCTTAATTCCCTGTAAATTAATTCTAAAAGCATATCTGTTCAAATTCCAATAAAAAAAACTTTTTAATTACCCACAATATCGTACATTTATTGACGTTACAGAAGAAATTAATAACCAAAAAAAAGATATATAATTCCCCTTATAATACGAGCAATTAGTTATTTTATTTCATAATTACTACCGCATACCATAAGGATATTATATCCGTTCATTAAAAAATTAAGATTATCAATATGAAATTATTACAATATCTATTAGTTTTCACCCTACTCCTATCCTCTCTTGAAAAAACATATTCTCAAGAAGACAATATCTCTGTAGATAATGCCTTACAACAAGAAAAGATCGAAGAACAATTTGATATTGTAATAAAAAAATCAGGAAAGTACCAAGAGTATAAAGTAGTAAAACTTGTTTGGCTAAACAAACTTAAATCAAATACCATAGATACCCTTAAAACATTAGAATCTAAACTAAATACTTCTGATCTTAAAATTACAGAGCAAAAATCAACCATAAAAGGACTTGAAGAATCTCTTGCCAAAACAAACAACGATCTTTCCAATATTACTCAAGAAAAAGACAGTATTAGTTTTATTGGAATAGCCTTAACAAAAGCTAGTTATAAAACTATGATGTGGATTATTATTGGTATTCTTTTAGGTCTGTTGGGATTCTTTATTTATAAATTCAAGAACAGCAATTCAATTACTATAGCAGCCCGAAAAGCATTAACAGAAACGGAAGCTGAGTTTGAAGATCATAGACGAAGAGCGTTAGAGAGAGAGCAAAAAGTAATGCGCAAACTTCAGGATGAAATAAACAAGCAACGCAAAACAGGAGCTAAGTAATTTTAATCCCTGTATTTTACTATATCTTTTGCATCTTTGCAATCCCATTAATGAATCTAATCAAAGATGCGTATAGACATTATTACAGTAGTACCCGATATTTTAAAAAGCCCTTTTCAAGCTTCTATAATGAAGCGATCTATAGACAAAGGACTAGTAGAAGTGCATCTGCACAATTTGAGAGATTATACAGATACCAATTACAAACAAGTAGATGATTATCAATTTGGAGGAGGTGCCGGTATGGTTATGATGATCGAGCCTATTGATAAATGTATTTCTAAGTTAAAATCAGAAAGAGATTATGACGAAGTAATATATATGACTCCCGATGGCAAGACTTTAAACCAAAGCACAGCCAATCAATTATCTTTAAAAGGCAATTTAATTATCCTTTGCGGGCATTACAAAGGTGTAGACCAACGGGTAAGGGATCATTTTATTACCCAAGAAATATCTATTGGGGACTATGTACTCTCTGGTGGTGAATTAGGCGCCCTAATTTTATGTGATGCTATTATCCGCCTGATTCCTGGCGTACTTGGTGATGAAACCTCTGCTTTAACAGATTCTTTTCAGGACAATTTATTAGCCCCCCCTATTTATACAAGGCCTGCAGAGTACAACGGCTGGAAAGTCCCGGAAGTATTAATGTCTGGAAATTTTCCAAAAATAGAGATCTGGAGAGAAGAACAAGCATACCAAAGAACAAAAGAACGAAGACCCGATCTTTTAGAAGAGTAAAAAACCATAAACCAACGCAGCCATAAAATAGCACATATCATAATTAAGATATAAAAATTTGCAAATCATCAAATAATACTTACTTTTGCACCCTGATTGGGTTAACCTCTGGCGAAAATCGTGAATGTTAGTCTAACAAAACCAAAGAAACTATATCAAAATGGAAGATTTAGTAAAATTCGTACAAAACGAATTTGTTGAAAAAAAAGATATGCCTGAATTCTCTGCAGGTGATACTATTACTGTTTATTATGAAATTAAAGAAGGCGCTAAAACACGTACACAGTTCTTTAGAGGAGTTGTAATCCAAAAAAGAGGTTCTGGAGTTACTGAAACATTTACTATTAGAAAAATGTCCGGAACTATAGGCGTAGAACGTATTTTTCCTATAAACTTACCTGCACTTCAAAAAATCGAAGTAAACAAAAGAGGTAAAGTTCGTAGAGCTCGTATATTCTACTTTAGAGAACTTACTGGTAAAAAAGCTCGTATTAAAGAAAAAAGAAGTTAATCTTTTTTCTTTAATAAATCAAAAAGGTTGCTGGATCCAGCAACCTTTTTTTTATGAACAAAAGTTAATAAGTAAAGTTCATAACCGTTTGATAAATAACACTGTAAAAAACAAAAACTCATCTGTTTTTTTTATATATTTATATAAGAATTTTATATAGTATTGACAGATGACATCAGGATTCTAAGCTATACTAAATAAAAAATTCTTTGAACATAAGCAATACCATTTAAGACTAAAATAAATATAAAACGAAAGTTATTTTTTTGAGTACATACTTGAAATCACTTTTAAAAATTTACTTTAGAATTATTTCAAAATGAAACTTGAAAGAAAAAATTAAGTTTTGACACTTTTTTAATCATAAATGGTCTTAGACTATCTGAATGGAAAAGCTGAAAATTATTACAATAATTATTCAGGAAAATCATTCTCTATTAGTCGTCCGGGTAGATCTTATAAATCAATAATCTGGTGCATTTAAGTCTACTCAAAACTAGAAATGAAATTTATGGTATAACTAACGAAAGTTTTTATTTAATAGCGGGTAAAACAGCTAACATAAAAAATTATTTCTAATGAAGCCATATCAAAATATTCGTATTATTGATATGGCTTTTTATTCTTTAAAATATTCTAAAAAAAACATAAGAAATTCTATATACCGCATTTTTTACACCCTAATTTTCAGGAAACTATAATTCAACCTCCTTTAACTCAAAACTAACAATATACAGGTTGGATTTGGATCACCAGATTTGTATCTTCGCGGTCGGAAATAATATAGCTATTATTATTTATGAATCTTACAAAAGTGATTCTAAAAAAGAAAAACAATTTAAGTAGCCCAACAATAATTATTTCCATATATAACTTATAAGTATAATAAATCAGGGAGTCTATTACCTTTTTAAGGCACCAAAAACCTTAAAATACCTGATAAAAAAACCAAACGTATGGGAGTTAATCACTCAAAAATTGTATACACAAAAACCGATGAAGCACCCGCTTTAGCAACATATTCTTTTTTACCTATCGTTAAAAAATTTACAAAAACAGCAAATATTAATGTCGAAACAAAAGACATATCACTTGCTGCCAGGATTTTATCCAACTTTCCTGAAAACTTGAGCGATAAACAAAAACAAATTGATGCCCTTGAGGAATTAGGTCAATTAGCACAAAAACCTGAAGCAAATATCATTAAACTTCCTAACATAAGTGCTTCTGTACCTCAATTAAACGCTGCTATTGCAGAATTACAATTACAAGGCTTTGACATCCCCAACTATCCCGAAGAGCCAGAAAATGAAAAAGAAAAAGAAATTAAAAACCGATACGACAAAATAAAAGGCAGTGCTGTTAACCCTGTATTAAGAGAAGGAAACTCTGACAGAAGAGCCCCTAAACCGGTTAAACAATATGCCAAAAAAAACCCGCACTCCATGGGAGCATGGAGTCCGGATTCTAAAACTCATGTTGCCACTATGTCTGGTGGAGATTTCTGTGCCAATGAAAAATCAGTTACTATCTCTAATGCAAAATACATCAAAATTGAGTTTGTAGATCAAAATAATAATGTTACAACTTTAAAGAAAAACATTTCTCTCTTAGAAGGAGAAATCATAGATGCAACAGTGATGAGCAAAAAGGCTCTTATTGCCTTTTTGAGAGAACAAATAGCCGACGCAAAAGACAAAAACGTTCTGTTTTCTCTACACATGAAAGCAACCATGATGAAAGTTTCTGATCCTATTATATTTGGGCATGCTGTAGAAGTTTTCTTTAATGATGTGTTTGAAAAACACGCAACTACTCTAAAAGAAATAGGAGTTGAAGTAAATAATGGATTTGGGGATCTTATTCAAAAACTTAAAAAAGTACCCGATACTAAAAGAGCAGAAATAGAAGCTGACATACAAGCTTGTTATGCAAAAGGACCCCAATTAGCAATGGTAAATTCTGACGAAGGCATTACAAACTTACACGTACCAAGTGATATAATTATTGACGCTTCTATGCCTGCAATGATTCGTAACTCTGGAAAAATGTGGGATGCAAAAGGAAATACGCAAGACACCAAAGCTGTTATCCCCGATAGCAGTTATGCAGGAATATATCAAGAAACTATCGATTTCTGTAAAAAACATGGTGCTTTTGACCCTACTACAATGGGAACAGTACCTAATGTAGGATTAATGGCTCAAAAAGCCGAAGAATATGGATCTCATGACAAAACTTTTGAAATTGCTGATAATGGTATTGTTCGGGTTACAGACTCTTCCAACAACATACTTATAGAACATAGTGTTGAAAAAGGAGATATCTGGAGAATGTGTCAAACCAAAGATGCCCCTGTAAAAGACTGGATAAAACTAGCCGTAAACAGAGCAAGAGCAACAAGCGTACCTGCTATATTTTGGTTGGATAATAATAGAGCACATGATGCCGAGATTATAAAAAAGGTGAATACCTATTTACCAGATCACGATACTAGTGGACTGGATATTAGAATTATGTCTCCGGTAGAAGCCACACGTTTCTCTTTAGAAAGAATCAAAGAAGGAAAAGACACTATCTCTGTGACCGGAAATGTACTAAGGGATTATAACACCGACTTATTCCCTATTTTAGAACTGGGAACCAGTGCAAAAATGTTATCCATTGTACCATTAATGAATGGTGGAGGCTTATTTGAAACTGGAGCAGGTGGCTCTGCCCCAAAACATGTGCAACAATTTAATAAAGAAGGGCATTTAAGATGGGATTCTTTGGGTGAATTTCTTGCATTAGCAGTTTCGTTAGAGCACCTTGGCGAGACAACCAATAACAGCAAAGCAATTGTACTGGCAGAAGCATTAGATAATGCCACTGTTAAATTTTTGGACAATAAAAAATCCCCATCCCGTAAAGTAAATGAACTAGATAACAGAGGCAGTCATTTTTATCTGGCCTTATACTGGGCTCAAGCACTTTCACAACAAACCAAGGATAAAGAATTACAAAACGAATTCCAAATCATTGCAAAGCAACTTACCGATAATGAAACTAAAATTATCGATGAGCTTAATAATGCACAAGGTAATACTGTGGATATGGGAGGGTATTATTGGCCTAACACAGATAAAATCTCTGCGGCAATGAGACCTAGTCAAACACTAAATGCTATTATTGAAGCATAATAAAGTTTTATAAATAAAAAAAGGAAATACTATTATTGGCATTCATGCCAATAATGCCAGTAATTTAAAAATAAATTTACAATAAAGCCCTTCTTAAATCAAGAAAAAGGCTTCAAAGCAGTATACTTTGAAGCCTTTTTTCCTATAAAATATTCCCCTAAAAAATAAAATATTTATGATATTTTATAACCCCATGCAACCTTTTTATTTTTTAATTGTCAATACTTATAACAATAAATAAAAAGTACTTTTAAAAAAAATACAATCAAGCAAAACTAATTGGAAACCAATATCCTTTATAGGCATAAAGATCTTGTAGAGAAAAGCAAATCTGGCGACAGGAATTCACAATACCAGTTATATGAGCTCTATGTAGACGCCATGTATAATGTAAGTATGCGAATACTTGGCATAAAAGAAGACGCAGAAGATATTGTACAGGATAGTTTTGTAGAAGCATTTAAAAACTTAAAATCTTTCAGGTATGAAAGCACTTTTGGCTCTTGGTTAAAAAGAATAGTAATTAATAAAAGTATAAACCATTTAAAAATTAAAAAAATACCTGTTACCTCTTTTGACTATCAAGAATATAATATTAGTGAAGACAACAATGAGGATGAGGATATTAATAACACTATACAAAATAGAGATATTTATAAAATAAAAAAAGGTATTACATGCCTTCCGGATGGATATCGGCAAATAATTAATCTTTATTTGATCGAAGGATATGACCACATAGAAATTGCTGAAATATTAGGTATTACTATCTCTACCTCTAAATCACAATATCATAGAGCTAAGAAAAAATTAATTGAAATTGTAAATACGTTATAAATATGGATGATTTTGAAAAATACATAAAAGAAAATCGATATTTATTCGATGAACACAGAGCAGATAAATCAAAAATCTGGGATAATATCGAATCTAGATTAAATACTCCAAAACCGATTATTTTATGGAGATCTCCTGTTTTAAAGATTGCAGCTAGTATCTTAATCCTGGTAGGCGCATTTTCAATCATAAACATCTTTTTCAATTCAGAGTTTCATCATAAAAGTCATAATAATATAGTTAATCAAGAACTTAGGGACATTGACACTTACTATAAAGATTTAGTTGCATTTCAAGTACAACTAGTTAAAAACAATTCGAAACTACAAGAAGAAGAAAAAGAAAAGTTTTTGTCTTTTATGGATGAATTAGATGAAGAATATAATTCTCTAAAATTAGAAATGACAAAAAACCTAAACAATGAATATATTTTAGAAGCTATCGTCAATAATTACAAAAAAAGAATAGAATTGATCGAAAACTTATTAAACCAGATCAATAATTCTAAAAAAACAAACGAAAATGAAGGTTACATTTTATAAACATATTTTTCTTTTGCTACTACTCCTCTGTTCTGCAAATAATATATGGACACAAGAAAACGTATCTAAAAAAATACAAAAAACATATCCTTTAACCAATGCAGGAGAATTGCACCTAGAAAATAAATATGGAAACATTGTTATTAATGGTTGGGAGAAAAAAACAATACAAATTGATGTCGAAATACATGTAACCAAAAAGAAAAAAGAAGATGCCGACGAATTACTAAGCCGAATTGATATGGTAGTAAATAGTACCGAAGATTTTATACGTATTTCTTCTGTAATTGAAGATAGAAACAGTACCATACTATCCAAATTATTTGACAAAGCAAACCCATTTGACTTTGACAAAAGTAATATACAAATTGACTACTCTGTTTATCTGCCATTTAATGCCGAAATTAACATTATAAATAAATTTGGAGATATTATAATAAGCGACTGGAACGGAAAACTAAAAGCTAATTTACAACATGGAAATATGTGGTTGAACAAAGACCTAAACAATGCCAACATAGATATGAAATTTGGAAAATTAAAGACCAAATCTATAACTTATGGTAATTTACGTTTCAAAAATGGGGAAATCAATATCGAAAAATCTGAAGATCTTAAAATAACAAGCAGTGGAGCTGTTATAGAAATTGAAAATGTAGAATCTTTAGAAGTTCACTCAAGCAAAGATCAAATAAATATTGAAAATATTGGATATATTCATGGAGAGCTTATGTTTAGCAATATAAACTTAAATACAGTATATGACAGCATAAACCTAAGTCTGGAAGTAGCCGATCTTTGGGTTTCTAAAATAGAAAAAACAAATGCAAACGTAACTATTAATCAAGAATCGTCAGAATTAAATATAAATATCTCGGGTTTAACCATAGACTTTAAAGCTTCTCTTGAGCAAGGATTATTAAGAATCCCTAAATCCTTTGCAAATATAAAAACCAATGTAATCGACAAAAGAAAAAGAATTAGAGATATAACAGCTACCTATGGAAATGGCAATATAGCCGGAGAATTTAAAATCACTGGAAAAAAAGGAGCAATCATTTTAAAAGAATAATTTTTAGTAAATGCATGTATACACCTATTTATAACAAATAGTATAAAAAAAATGAAATCTCATGCAACCCTTATTAATTTAATCTGTCAATGAAATAACAAATAAAGTATAATGAAACACTTAAAAATTTTATTCTTATTCTTATCCACAAATCTGTTTTTCTATACCAATGCACAAGACTCTAAAGATTATATAGAGTTTAATGATCGAAATAATATTGTACATGGTGTTTACTTGGGATTTAGTGGAGGTTATGGTGAAATTAAAGATAAAGAAACTTATATCTTAGGATTAAAACTTGCTTACGTTGCTAACAGGCAACTAGAAATTGGGTTTGTAACCAAAGGGATTTATTCTAATCAAAATATATCAGGAGTTTTTTCGTCAAATATTGCCGATTTGGGAGCTGTATATTCCGGATTACATTTAGAACCTATATTCTTTAGTAAATCAAAATTCAATCTCTCTTTCCCATTACTAATAGGTGGTGGTGCCGCAGGATATATTAATACAGAGTGGGATGAGGAAGAAATAGAAAAAAATCAAGAAGAAGACTGGGATGCTTTATTTATTGTAGAGCCCGGAGTAAATATACTGTATAATATTTCTAGATATGTACAAATAGAAACAGGAGTCCAATACAGGTTTTCTAGTAAAATAGAATTAAGCCCTAGCACCATTAGCAGAATCAATGGCCTTTCTGTTGGATTTGGTGTAAAACTAGGAGTATTTAATTTAGGAAGAAATCGTTATAAAAAAAACATACCAAACATACCTAATCATGAATGAATCAAAAATCGATAACAAAAAAAATCTGAATACCGTATATGTATTTTCAGAAAACAACAAAGTATATATCAAAAACAATAGTTGTTCAAAAATATCAAACAACAGCTCTGCAATTAATGAAGAATGGTATCCTATTAATTTTCAATGGAGAGCGTTAATGGAACTTAAAAAAAACATGCAACTTCATACTTCAGATGAAAATCAGTAACCATAGGAGATTTTAAACATCTACTCTTCGTAAAACAATCCTGTTAATTTTATTTTTTACTATAAATCAAGTATTTCAAATACATGAAAAGGTAGTATAATGCTTAATCTTAAAATTATGTGCATAATAAAATCAAGGCGTTTTTAATAAAACCAATAGGACAGGATTAGAGATCCGGAAACAACTACTATTTATGTATTTGATCCTTTAGATACCAATTTATCACAAATATTAACAGAGATTTTGATGATAGAATTGATAAATCTATAAACAAAATCCAAAACATTAATTATACTTAATGAAAATAACTATTAAATCACACTATAAAATCAAGTAATCACTTTAAAAATTTTAACCACAAACAAATGAAAAAAGCAATTTTTGCACTTATCTTTTTTACATCTTTTTTATTTTCTTCTCAAATATTTGCACAAGAGAATTATACCATAAGCGGCAGAATAAAAGATGTAACCAACGGAGAAACATTATTTGGAGCTTCCGTATTTTTTAAAGACACATCAATTGGAGTAATAACAAACGAATATGGATTTTACTCTATTACTGCTCCAAAAGGAAACTACACCTTGGTTGTATCATACATGGGGTATGTTGATATTAATCAAGAAGTAACCCTGGATAGTGACAAACAATTAAATTTTGAAATGTCTGCATCTTCAGAAGAACTCGACGAAGTAATTATTACTGCAGAAGAAACATCAGAAAAAGTGAATATAAAAAATCCAGAAATGAGTGTTTCTAAATTAAAAACAGAAACCATAAAAAAAATACCCGTGGTACTAGGTGAAGTAGACATTATAAAATCTATACAAACCCTGCCAGGAGTTACTAATGGAGGTGAAGGTACTGCTGGATTTAATGTAAGGGGTGGTGCTGTAGATCAAAACCTGGTATTATTAGATGAAGCAATTATCTACAACACATCCCATTTATTAGGTTTTTTCTCTGTTTTTAATGCAGATGCTATAAAAGACATAAAATTATATAAAGGAGCAATACCCGCCCGATTTGGGGGTCGGGTGTCTTCTGTTTTAGATGTTCGCCAAAAAGATGGAAATAGTAAAAAAATAGGTCTCACAGGTGGCATAGGTATAATTTCCAGCAGATTAGCAATTGAAGGACCTACTTTTTCTGAAAAAGGATCCTTTTTATTGGCAGGAAGAGGATCTTATGCACACCTGTATACAGGTGCAATAAATGATGATTTAAAAGATAACAAAATCAATTTCTACGATCTAAACCTAAAGACAAATTATAAATTGAGCGAAAAAAATAAATTATACCTATCAGGATACTTTGGCAGGGATGTTTTTAATTTCTCTAAAAGTTTTGAAAGCAGTTATGGTAATCTGTCTGGTAACCTAAGATGGAATCATATTTTTAATGACAAAATTTTTTCTAATCTATCCCTAATATATAGTAAATATGATTATGAAATAAGTATTAATTCTATGGCATTTGATTGGGTAGCATCTATCAACAACTATAACATAAAGTATGATTTAAACTACTATGCCAGTAATAACTTTAAACTGGATTTTGGAGGAAATGCCATATTTTATGATTTTGATCCGGGGCAAATAGAGCCAACCTCTTCTACCTCTCCTATTAATCCATTAAAATTAGACGAAAAGAAAGCTCTGGAGACCGGTATATATGCTAGTGCAGAACATAAAATAACAAAAAAGCTTACTATGGAGTACGGTATACGCTATAGCTCTTTTGTTAGATTAGGAGGACAACCTTTAACCAATTATGCAGATGACAAACCTGTTGTCTATAACAGCAGTTTAGGAATTTATAGAGAAGGAACAGCAATAGGAAAAACAAATTATAAAGACGATGAAAGTATAAAAACGTTTGGCAATATAGAGCCAAGACTAGGTTTATCTTATCAATTAAATGAGTCATCTTCTATAAAAGCCGGATACTCCAGAGCAGCACAATATATACACTTATTATCAAATACCACATCGGTAACACCTGTAGATGTTTGGACTCCAAGCGGTAAATTTATCAAACCTCAGTTATCAAATCAATATGCACTAGGATATTTTAAAAATTTTACAGACAATGTATACTCTTTAGAAGTAGAAGCATACTACAAAGACGTAAAGAATCGAATAGACTATTTGGATGGTTCAGAATTAATAGGTCAAAACAATATTGAAACAGAAATACTGAATGGAGAATCCAGAGCATACGGATTAGAATTTTTATTCCGAAAAAGTAAAGGAGATTTTACTGGTTGGTTAGCATATACTATATCAAAATCTGAACAAAGAACACTTGGTGACAATGTAGAAGGACCTGGTATTAACAACGGAAAATGGTATAACACCGCTCATGACAGAACACATGATGTTTCGCTTACAGGAATCTATAAGCTAACAAATAAATGGACATTAAGTTCTAATCTGGTATTTCAAACAGGCAGACCAGTAACCTACCCTAATGGTCAGTATCAATACGAAGATATAGCCATAGCAAGCTATTCTGAAAGAAACTCAAATAGATTACCAGCATATCACAGGTTAGATATTTCTGCTACGTACACCCCAAACAATAAACCAGAAAGAAGATGGAAAGGAGAGTGGGTTTTTGGAATATATAATGTGTATAATCGTAAAAATGCAGCGTCAATATCTTTTGGTCAAAATAAAGAGACCGGAATAAATGAAGCTACAAGAACTGCTATTTTTGGAATTATACCATCTGTATCCTATAACTTTAAATTTTAATAAAAATGAAAACATACTTAAAAACCCTATTTATAGGAATATCGATTATTTTTACATCCTGTACCGATGTAATTGATGTAGATGTACCATCTGCAGATCCCCGATTAGTTATAGAAGCTTCATTAGACTGGGAAAAAGGAACCTCAGGAAATGAGCAAACCATTGCACTTAGCACATCTACAAAATATTTTCAAAAAAAAGAAAACAATATTATAACAGGGGCTTCTGTAAAAGTAACCAACGACAGCGATGGAACAGAGTTTATTTTTATAGATCAAAAAAACGGAAAATATACTACTAACAGTTTTATTCCTGTATTAAATCAGTCATATACCTTAGAAGTTATATATAACAATGAAACTTACATCGCCAAAGAAACAATGACTCCTGTAACTAACATTACTGCTATAACGCAATCCAGAGAAGAAGAAAACGATAAAGATGCATTAGAAGTTAATGTTATATTTGATGACCCTGAAAACCAAGAAAATTTTTATTTCATTAAATTTAGAGAAAAAGGAGATTTATTGCCAGAGTTATATCGGGATAGCGATGAGTTTACCAACGGAAATCAAATGACTATAAGATACGAAAAAGAAAAGGATGATGATATCAATCAAGAAGAATTTATGCCTAATGATATCGTTGATATCCATTTTCATGGTATATCAAAAGACTATTATGACTATATAAGTATATTGATTAATCAAACAGAAGAACACGGACCTTTTGGCACCACACCTGTGCCATTAAAAGGTAATTGCATAAATGTTTCAAATCCAAATAATTATGCTTATGGCTATTTTAGAGTGACTCAAGTCATAAAAGCCAGCTATACTTTTCAATAATAAAAACACATTAATAGATAGATAAACACTTGTTTTTATTATTCAAAAAACCGTATTTTCTTTTAATATAGAAAATGCGGTTTTTTTTATTTCGAAGAGAATTAACAATAAATTAATTGCAGAACTCACCACATATTTCTTCCTTTATAATAAAGTGGGGCGAACTCTTTTTGGTTCTAATGAAAAATAGTATCTTTTGGTCAATTGAAGTTTTTTTACGTTTCAGAACAACTTTACAATGTGAAAAAACACAAAAATTGAGTAATACCAGATAAGTTATAAAAGTATGCAGAAAATGTAAAAATGCTTTTTTATTTGAAGCAGTAAAATTATTGCATAGCACTTGTACTATGCTAAACCAAAGTATCGCTACATTTTTTTTTGCAATAAAGAATGAAAAAAATAAAGAAGAATGAATGAGCATTTTAAGGTTTATTTGGTATAAAATAACATTTTAAATAGCAGATAGAAAAAACTAAACTACTTACAACCTTATGATTATTTTCTTTAATCAACAAAATACTATCTCTTGAAAAAACATATACTTTTTAGTACACTACTGGGGCTTCTGTTTCAATTCTCCGTATATAACCAAGAAAAATTTACGATCAGTGGTATAATTTCAGAAAAGTCCAGTAACGAAACACTCATTGGAGTAAATATTTTATTCCCAGAAATAGGCAAAGGAGTTGTTACCAATGAGTATGGTTTTTATTCCATAACGTTGCCAAAAAGCAAATACAAAATACAGATTAGCTATTTAGGTTTTAAAGACAATTTTCAAAACATTGATCTTACTGAAGACAAAAAGTTGAATATTCAACTCATTGAAACCTCAGAAACACTGGATGAAGTAGTAATCACAGAAAAAGTAGAAAAATTAAACATCAAAAATCCTCAAATGAGTATAAATAAGCTCACTGCAGGGACTATAAAACAAATTCCCGTTGTTTTAGGAGAAGCCGATGTTATCAAATCGATCATTCTTTTACCCGGTGTAACCAGTGGCGGCGAAGGAGCCTCTGGTTTTAATGTTCGGGGGGGAGCTGTAGATCAAAATCTTATTTTATTGGATGAAGCTACAATTTTTAATTCTTCACACCTTTTTGGTTTTTTCTCTGTTTTTAATCCCGATGCCATAAAAGATATCAAGCTTTATAAAGGGGGGATTCCTGCAAGATATGGTGGTCGTGTCTCTTCAGTATTAGACATTTATCAAAAAGAAGGAAACAGCAAAAAATTTGAAATGAGTGGAGGCCTGGGAGCAGTTGCAAGCAGATTACTTGCCGAAGGGCCTATAAAAAAAGATAAAGGAGCCTTTTTGGCAGGGGGAAGAGCCTCTTATGCACATCTTTTTTTACCCTTATTTAATAATAACAATACTGCCTATTTCTATGACCTGAACACAAAATTAAATTATAAAATCAATAACAATAACAATATATATCTTTCCGGATACTTTGGCAGAGACGTATTTGCCATAAATAAAGTTTTTGAAAACATCTATGGTAACACCGTACTTAACCTAAGATGGAATCATTTATTTACCAATAAATTGTTTTCTAATCTTTCTATTATTTATTCTGATTATTTTTATGGTTTAGAACTTGATTTTGTAGGTTTCAAATGGGATTCCGGTATCCGAAATTTTAATATCAAATACGATTTAAACCACTATTTAAGTAATAATTTTCAACTCAACTATGGAATAAACAATATATATTTCAGATTTAATCCCGGTGAAATAAAACCTAACAGTGTAAACTCTGGAATAAAAAGAGAAAAACTAATTGACAAATATGCCAATGAACTTGGGGTTTATATCGATGCAGAACACAAAATCTCTAATAACCTTACCCTACAATATGGTATTCGTTTAAGTAATTTTATACGGTTAGGGCAGGAAGAACTAAACGTATATCAGGATGACAATCCTTTGTTATTTAATGAAGAACTACAGATTTATGAAGCAATAGAACCCGTAGGCATACGCAGCTATAAAAAAAGTGATCCAATAAAAACTTTTACCAATATAGAGCCCAGAGCTGCTATGGCATACGCTTTTAGCGATAATACCTCTATAAAAGCCAGCTACAATCGTATCGCACAATATCTTCATTTACTATCCAATACCAACTCCCCTACTCCACTAGATGTATGGACCCCCAGCGGCAAATACATAAAACCACAGCTACTCAATCAATACGCCATAGGATATTTTAAGAGTATCAATGAAGATAGATATTCTCTCGAAACAGAAATTTTTTATAAAGATATCAAAAATCGTATGGATTACATAGATGGTGCGGATCTAATAGCAAACAATGCTATAGAGCAAGATATTTTAAATGGTGAAGCCCGTGCTTATGGGGTAGAATTTTTATTCCGAAAAAATGAAGGAAAATTTAAAGGCTGGTTAGCATACACTCTCTCCAAATCAGAGCAGCGAACCCAAGGAAGAACACCACAAGAACCAGGAATAAATAGCAGTAAATGGTATAATACCCCTTATGACAAAACACACGACATATCGTTTAATGGAAGTTACGAATGGAATGAAAAATGGAAATTTGCAGCCAATTTTGTATTTCAAACAGGACAGCCTACTAATTATCCAACAGGGCAATTTAACTATCAAGGATTATCTGTCCCTTTGTTTGATGGCTCTAGAAATAGCGAACGCCTTCCTTCGTATCACAGAGTAGATATATCTGCTACATTAACACCCGGAAAAAACAAAACCAGAAAATGGCAAGGAGAATGGATATTTAGCATCTACAATCTATACAATCGTAAAAATGCAGCTTCAATAGCTTTTACCAGAAACCCAGATACCACTATTAATGAAGCTGTTAGAACTTCCATTTTTGGCATTATACCCGCAGTTACTTATAATTTTAAATTTTAATAAAATGAAAAAATTAATATATCTATTGGTAATATTGTTAATATCCATAAACTGCGAAGATGTTATTGACGTAGATGTCCCAAAAGGAAAGCCCAGATTAGTAATCGATGCTTCTTTCGAACTTTACTTAAATGAAAAACCTATTACCATAGAAGGAGGTGTAAAACTAACATTATCTGCTCCGTTTTTTGATAGAGAAGTACCTACTGTAAGCAACGCTACCGTTTTTATTACAAATCTTACAGATAATTCTATAATACATTTCAAAGAATTTGGAAAACCCGGTTATTATACCCCAAAATCAATATTTATTCCAAAATTTGACACCTCGTACCAACTTACCGTTATTTATAATAATGAAATCTATGTAGCCACTGCAAAGCTTATCCCTACAGTACCTATCGATAATATAGAGCAAGGAGACAACACTTTGTTTGAAGGTGATGAAACAGAAATTATTATCTATTTTACAGATAATGGAAATCGAAATGATTTTTATCTTTTTGATTTTGATTTTAGTCTGTTTTTAGCAAGTGAAGATCGTTTTTATCAAGGAAAAACTTTTAATTTTTCGTATTTTTATGAAGGTATGCCAAATGATCGGGACGTAACAATTAAAATACTAGGAATCGATGAACGATACTATAATTATTCGAATTTACTTATAGGACAAAGTGAGCAAGGTGGGGGTAATCCGTTTCAAACCCCTCCCGCTGTACTAAGGGGCAATATTATTAACACCACCAATACAGCCAACTATGCTTTAGGGTACTTTAATATTTCTGAAGCAAACAGGTATGATTTTATAATAAAAAAGCAATAACAGGTTGATACACTATCTGTTTTATATTTTTTCAATCAAAAAAAAAACAACTACTTATCTTAGAATCAAAAAATAACTATTTTTGAACCATGTCTTTTATAAAAACTACAGAAAAATCCTCTAATTATGATCATTTAGAAAAAATGAGCATTAACGAGTTACTTATTAATATTAATAACGAGGATAAAACAGTTGCACTTGCTGTAGAAGAATCTATCCCTGAAATAGGAGTTTTAGTTTCGCAAATAGTTCAAAAACTTAAAAATGGGGGACGTCTTTTCTATCTGGGTGCAGGAACAAGTGGTCGGTTGGGTATTGTAGATGCCAGTGAATGCCCTCCTACCTTTGGTGTTTCTCATGATCTTGTTATAGGATTGATTGCCGGAGGAGATACTGCAATCCGAAAAGCTGTAGAGTTTGCTGAAGATAGTATAGATCAAGGGTGGAAAGATCTCAAAACACACCATGTTTCAAAAAAAGATGTAGTAATCGGCATTGCAGCTTCAGGAACTACCCCATACGTTATAAATGCTTTAAACTATTGTAATAAAAAAGAGATAGTTACAGGTTGTATAACATGTAATGCAGGAAGCCCGTTAGCCACTACCGCAAAATACCCTGTTGTTGTCACTGTAGGTCCCGAATTTGTAACAGGAAGTTCCCGTATGAAAGCAGGGACAGCTCAAAAACTGGTGTTAAATATGATTTCCACAACTACAATGATACAGTTGGGCAGGGTAAAAGGAAATAAAATGGTAGATATGCAACTTAGCAATAACAAACTGGTAGACAGAGCAATACATATACTCATGGAAGAACTAGCTATAGATCATACAAAAGCAACAAAATTATTAAAGCAATACGGAAACGTACGAAATGCTATAAATAACTATGGAACCTAAAAAAACAGACAAAGGGCTTCTGGGCAAAGGAGTACAATACATTGCTATATCGCTTATTTTTATGTTTATAAGCCCTGTTATTATTCATTCAGCTTTTAAAAACCAAGATCACCCACTATATATCCCTGTTTTATTGTTAGGTATAATAAGTGCTGGTTTTACTATATTTATGACCTTTAAAGGCTTAAAAACAATAATGAACGCTATATTTGGAAAAAAATAGCTTATACCATACTAAATCCCTTCTCTCTTATTTATTGGAGTAGTTGGATTATAACCAAAACCAGGAATTTTTACTTCTATACCCAAATAATCAAGGATATATCCAATAGTTGCATAATGGTGTATAGCATGGCTATTGGCATGAGACAGAATACTTTCTAATGTATAATCAACCGTTACTTTTCCCTGCCCCATATCATCTGTAACATGAATTAAATAATCTGTATTTACACCAACATAAGACAATAAAATTTCTTGTAATTCGTATATATATTCTATAGCAAGGTCTTTATTTCTGGACAATAATTCGTCGCGTTTACGAGCAGTTAAATCAATATTATTAGAATCCAACCCATTAACTATACATCCAAAAAAATCTAGTGTATGTCTTATATGAGAGCCTATACTAGAGTAATATGGCCCAACTGATTCATCTTGATAAATAGTAGTATCAATAATCTCAAGCAAAGCTATGGCATTGTTTAGATTATAATTGATTGAAGAAATGATTAATTGTTTCATAGTCCGTTTAGACGTAATATACATAATTAACTTACACAATATATAAGAGTTCTTTTAAATTCTTATTTTTTAATCCATTAAAAATATAATAGCAATATAATCGTTATAAATAAAAACTATCACAAATATTTAATTCGAGAAAAAATCAGTAGGATATTTATCACCAACATTAAGGTTTACCCGTAAAAACTAAGATAAAATACGCATTTCATCGATTAATAACGTTTTTTCTTGGATGTTAAGAAGAAAATATTGTATTATTGCTATGTTATTCAAAAGCCCCAAATAATGAAGAAAGTTTCACTTATCCTGTTTATACTCTGTTTTATACTACAAGTCAATGCTCAAGATTTGTATGAAGATGCTTTAACCGCTGCTAGTTATGCATATTCACACAGCAAAAAAGCGCATGGAGCAAATAATGTTTATCATACTCAGGAATATGCAGACAAAGCAATTGAAGCCTTTTTAAAAGTAGAAACCTTAGCAGAAAAGTGCAATTGTACAAAAGCAAATGAAACTGCATATCAGGCAAGAGTAGATATGGAAAGTTCACTAAATCAAGACACTTATGAGCGCAGCAGATTTTTTGCTAAAAGAGCCAAAGAACTAGGTTCCCAAATTTTAAAAGAATTAACCTCGTGCAGAGCTAATAATGGTAGTTTAGGAAATACAAAAACAGCATCTATTGCCCAAAACAATGACCTGGCCGAAGCAACTGCTGAAGTTGCTAATAAACAAAAAGAATTGGAGGAAAAACGTCTCCAGTTAGAAATTGAACAACAAAAATTAGAGCAGCAAATAGCAGAACAAAATAGACAAAAAGCTGAATTTGAAGCTAGACGTGCCGCAGAATTTAAAGAACAATCTTTAATAAAATCAAAAGCAGAAAATGCTTTGCGAAATTTAGAAAAAGCATTACAAGAATTGAGCATGGTATTAAACGAAGAATCTAAATTTGAATCTCAAGCAGATTACTATGTACGAAGTGAAAACGATTTAAAAAATGAATCTTTAAATGATACTAAAACTTTTTATGCAAACAGAGCAAAAGAACTAACGCAAACTGCTATACAGCAATTCAATAATTATAATATAATAGAAAATTAATAATTACGATTAACTAAATTTTATTTTGTAGCCCCAAAATAAAATTTTTATAGACGGTATCTTTTTATAGATGCCGTTTTTTTGTTTAAACAATTTGGAGTTATTGGCTACATATTCTATGTATAAGCAAATTACTACTATTTGCCATGCCATTTTTGTATATTACATAAAAAGATAATCAAAATCATATTCAAATTTTAAGTCTAATACATTTTTTGCTTACACCCATCTTTTTCTGTTAGATTTTAATCAGGGCTATATTGTGGCAGAAATTTTACATACCATTTTTGTAGTATCAAATTAAAGGATAAAGTTATAGAACCAAAATTATATTAAAACTGAATATTCTTTTAGTTTTTTGGTGTATATTTCTATCAAATAAAAATAGTTCTTCTTTGTTGAATATTAACAAATATACAGGCGTTACGCTTTATTTGAATGGTTTTACGACTTCACAAACGAAGTTTTAATGCAATTGGTCGTTAAGGTTAAAGCAAAAAGGATATTAAGATTCTGTATTGAGTAAAATACAAATGCAATTAAAGGCTTTGGTTTTATGGGTCTTCGACCTTATACCACACTCTAAAACTTTAACCAAACAACAAACATTAATTAATCCCGGATTTAACTAATTTGAAGTTAGTAATGAGGTTTTAATAATATTTGCTTTATATTTTTGCTTGTAAATTTTTACTAGCGTAGCACCCTTTTCTTTTTAAGGTATCTCCTCTATTCACAGAAGAGATCAACAACAAATTTACCTTTTCATCTGATTATTAATAAATTCCTGTTAAACCCAAATTATTAATGTCGCTTAATTAAGAAT